>JAYSUY010000557.1:0-1603 GCA_043718855.1 Saprospiraceae bacterium
GCTGTGCAGTGCTTGATTTTGGCGTTGGGTCGCAGGCGAAAAGGCCAAACGAGAGGGCAATAATGAGGCTGTGTTTAAATTGCTTCATACAATTTGGGTTGGTGAATGTTGTTCGGTTGTCTGGCGCACCGGCTGCTTGCAAAGTCGGTGCCGGAGCGGTCTGGAGAGCGGGAGCGCAGTGTTAAAATTTAGGAAAATACCCCGAAGCGCGTAGGTACCACCCAGCCAAGTTTGGCTTTCTCGAAAAACCAATCCCCGCCTCTGCTCGTAAATCGGTCATCATCAAAACACGTTGATCCGATGCAACACACCACTACTTCGTTCGCTTTTTTCAAAACGGCTTTTTTCCTTTTTTTGTTCAGTTTCGCTGATACAATTTCCGCCCACAACGGCTCCATCCAGGGGCAAATCACAGAGGCTGGCAACGGCATCGAAGTAGTGGGCGCTACCGTCCGGCTCGAGCCGGGCGGTCTGTACACGAGTACCAACAGCCTCGGTTTTTTCAGTTTTCAAAATTTGGCGGCAGGTGATTATACCCTGACTGTCAACTACATCGGCTTTGAAACAAAAATACTGAACGGGGTGAATGTACGCGATACGGAGACCACCACCTTGCGCATCTCGCTCGCCGACGCACCCGTGAGCCTCCAAGACGTGGAGGTAACGACTACAGTTTCGCAGCCCTTCCAGAGCATCAGCGCACTCGACATCCGCACCCGCCCGATTGCCAGCACGCAGGATGTGCTGCGCATGGTGCCGGGCCTGTTCATCGCGCAACACGCGGGCGGCGGCAAGGCGGAACAAATCTTCCTGCGCGGCTTCGACATCGATCATGGCACTGACATCAGCCTGACGGTGGACGGGATGCCGGTGAACATGGTGAGCCATGCGCACGGCCAAGGCTATGCCGACCTGCATTTCGTGATACCCGAAATCATCGGCACCGTCGATTTTAAAAAAGGGCCCTACTACGCCGACGCAGGCGACTTCGCCACCGCTGGCCTCGTGCGCTTCAAGACTGCCGATGCGCTCAACAAAAGTTTCCTGAAAGTGGAGGGCGGACAGTTCAGCACAGCCCGCGCTGTGGGAGCCTTCAACCTGCTGGGGCAAAATGCCGAGCGGCGCAACCGCCATGCCTACATCGCCTCCGAAACGGCGTACTCCGACGGCTATTTTGATAGCCCGCAGGCCTTCCGCCGCCTCAATATTTTCGGAAAATACTCCGCGCTGGTCAACGACGATCAGCGGGTGAGTTTTTCGGCTTCGGCCTTTCAGAGCAGTTGGAATGCCAGCGGTCAAATCCCCGAACGCGCCATTCAGAGCGGGCAAATCGGGCGTTTCGGCGCAATCGACGACACGGAAGGTGGTACCACGAGCCGCTACAACTTCAACTTTGAGCACACCAAAAGCCTGAGCAACAACCGCTTGGTGCGCAACCAACTTTACTACTCCGACTACGCTTTCGAGTTGTACTCCAATTTTACTTTTTTCCTCGAAGACCCGCTAAACGGCGACCAGATTCGCCAAAAAGAACACCGCCGCATCTTCGGCTACAACGGCGCGTACCAAGTGGAGAGCCGCTTTTTTGGGAAAAAACTCGCCA
>JAYSUY010000558.1:0-4326 GCA_043718855.1 Saprospiraceae bacterium
GTCATATCGCAACGAAGTGGAGACATCTACACAACCCAAGTTTCCCGGCATCTCTTGGCCGGGGCTTCCGAATGGGGCTTGGCTTGTGTAGATGTCTCCACTTCGTTGCGACATGACAAGTCAAGGGGCGCGGCTGCCTAAGTTTTTACAAAAACTGTAAACACACCATGACGATGAAATACACTCTCTTTTTTACCCGCCGATTTATCTGCCGAAGCCTAAGCATAGCCGGGCTGCTCCTGTTCGCCCAACTCGCCTCCGCCCAAGAGCCGCTCGCCATCCGCCACAGTTGCAACTTCGCCTCTGCCGCCGACACGCTCACGGAGGTGTACACCTACGAGTCCTCCACCGAGGCCAAGCAAATCATCGAGCGCGTGATGCAGGTGAACGTGCTGCCACAAAACTTCATCATCAAATCGGCGGACTGCAACAACGCGCTGGCTACCACGCTGGGCAAGCAGCGCTACATCCTGTACAGCACTGCGTTTTTGGAAAATTTTAAAAAAGAAGCCAACACCAAATGGGCGGCGTACTGCGTGCTGGCGCACGAAATCGGCCACCACCTCAGCAACCACGATTTGGAAGAGACCAACCCGGCGGTGCGGAAGAAATACGAACTCGAAGCCGACCGGTTTGCCGGCGGTATTTTGTTCCGGCTCGGGGCTACGCTGGAAGAGGCGCAGGCGGGCATCAACACTTTTTCTTTGGAAACGGCCTCCCAGACGCACCCGCCCAAACGCGCCCGATTGGAGGCGCTGGCCGTAGGCTGGAAGCAGGCGGAAGAGCAGGCGGCTGTGGTGGAAAACACGGGCGGAGCGGCTGCGCCAGATTCTGATGAAAAGAAACTTTACCAGCAGGCATTGGCCGAAAAAGACCCCTACGCCGCCATCGAACTGCTCGATCAGGCCATCGAAATCAAGGAGGACTTCGCCGATGCCTACCTCGAGCGCGGCAAGCGGAAAATCGATGTCGAAGACGTAGAACCCAATCGCGTCAACTACCGGGACGCTGCCGATGACCTGACGGTGTACATCTCCATGCGCCCCAAAAACGCGGTGGCCTACGCCGAGCGCGGCTATGCGCACTACCAATTCAACGACTCGCTGGCGATGTCAGATTTCAACCGCGCCATCCGGCTGGATGCCAAATGCTCCGACGCTTACTACGGTCGGGCTTTTATGAAAATCAACCGCAATGAGCCGGAAGCCGCGCTTAAGGACTTGGAAAAAGTGATTCAAATCAGGCCCGACTACGCCGAGGGCCACTACTGGCACGGCAACGTGCAGTACGGTTTGGGGCAAAATGAAAAAGCCATCACTGACTTTGACCGTGCTTTGAAGGCCGATTCGATGCACTACCACGCGCTCAGTTTGCGGGCAGCGACCAAGATGTTCTCTGGTCGGGCCGCCGAAGCGTTGGCGGATTATCTGCTGCTGGAGCGTCGCCACCCCAAAGATTTTAAGGACAATTTCGACCTGGGAAAGTGCTACCAACTGCTGGGCAAGCACCGGGAGTGCATCGCCGAGTTTGATAAAATCTTGACCGCCGATCCCGATGTGGCCGAAGCCTACCTGTACCGGGGCGTATCGAAAGAGACCCTCAGCCTTACGGCCGAGGCGGACAAGGACTACAAAAAATATGTGGCGGAGCGGACGTCGGACAGGGTGCTGGCAAAATTGGAAAGCCTCCACACTGCCGATGAAGACTTGGCAATTTCGCAACTGAAGATCGGCTGTCTGCTGGTCGAAATCGGCCAGCCCAAAGCCGGCTTGGTGTGGCTCGATTTGGCGCTGGCTTCGAGGCCCGACCTGACGAAGGCGAAGGAGTGCAAGGCGGCGGCGATGAAAAAGTAATTCACGCCATCTCGACCTGAACCAACCTTTCCCGGCACCTCATCGTCTCTGCGAGCAATTGCCCAACAAGGCTCGGACGAGTCATCGTTTTTGCCCCTCTTCGTTCATCTTTTTTACCCGCCATAGCACGAAGTGCGAAGGCGGGCCATCCTTACTCTATGCCCTCTTCTACGTCTCGTTTTTCCCTTCTACCCTCCCTCCTTTTCGCCCTCGCTTTCCTCTTTTCCACACCCGCTGTTTTTGCCCAAAACCGCGCCACCATCAGCGGCTATGTCCGCGACGTGGGTAGCGGCGAGGCTCTCATCGGGGCTACTGTGCTCGACTCCCGCAGCCGCAAAGGAACCGTCACCAACACCTACGGCTACTACAGCCTGACGCTCCCAACAGGCGATTCGGTGCGGCTGCTCGTCACCTACATCGGCTACAAACCACAGGGTTACGACCTGCTTTTGAGTGAAAATGTGGTGCAAAACGTGCCGCTGTCTGAAAATTCGGTGCTGCAAGAAGTCGAAATTGTGGCCGAACGCTACGAGCGCATCGAGGAACGCGCCCAGATGAGCCGCATCGACATCCCCATCGAGCAGATCAAAAACGTACCCGCCCTGCTCGGCGAGAAGGACGTGCTGAAAGCCCTGCAACTCCTGCCTGGCGTATCGGGCGGCGGCGAAGGGCAGAGCGGTATCTACGTCAGGGGCGGTGGGCCTGATCAGAACCTCATCCTGCTGGATGGCGTACCGGTGTACAACGCCTCCCACCTTTTCGGCTTCCTCTCGGTGTTCAACACCGATGCCATCCGCGACGTGTCGCTCGTGAAAGGCGGCTTTCCGGCCCGCTACGGCGGGCGGCTCTCCTCGGTCATCGAGATCAATATGAAGGAGGGCAACGACAAGGAGTTTCACGGCGAAGGCAGCATCGGCATCGTGGCTTCCAAACTGACGCTCGAAGGGCCGATCCAAAAAGGCAAATCCTCCTTCATCGTATCGGGACGGCGCACCTACATCGACATCCTCACCCGACCGCTCATCAAGGCCGGACTCAAAGCCGAAGGTACAGACGGTGTGGTGGGCTATTTCTTCGATGATGTGAATGCAAAGGTGAATCACCGTTTCAGCGACAAGGATCGGCTTTACCTCAGTCTGTACACCGGGCGCGACAAGTTTTACTCCCGCTTGGAGGACAAGTACATCTCCGGTGGCACCAACGAGTACCAAAACGAGGACAAACTGGTAGCAGGCTTTGGCTGGGGAAACAACACCGCTGCGCTGCGCTGGAACCACGTGTTCAGTCCCAGGCTTTTCGCCAACTCCACCCTCACTTACAGCCGTTACCGATTCAACACGGCGGTCGCCTACACCTCCAAAGAGCAAGAAAAAGGAGTTGTCACGGAAGAGAGCATCAACGACGTAGAATACTTTTCGGGCATCAATGACTGGGCCGCGAAGGTGGATTTTGACTTCATGCCCAATCCGACGCACTACATCCGTTTCGGGGCTGGGGCCATCCTGCACACCTTCAAGCCAGGCGATTTTCGCTCGCGCATCTACTCCGCCGAAGTGGGCGGCGACACCACCGATGTGCGCAGCGACTTTGTAGAGCCGAACGTAAATGCCGCTGAATTAGCCCTTTATGCCGAAGACGACTGGAAGGTGACCGACCGCTTGCGCATCAACGCGGGCCTCCACCTGTCGGGATTTTTGCCCAACGGCAAGTCCTACTTTTCCCTCCAGCCGCGCTTCAACGCCCGCTACCTATTTGACAAGGGCTGGTCGGCCAAAGCCTCATTCAGCACCATGCGGCAGTTCATCCACTTGCTCACCAACGAGAACATCTCGCTGCCTACCGATCTTTGGCTGCCCTCCACTTCACGCATCCGCCCGCAGGACGCTTGGCAGGTGGCTGTCGGCGCGGCCAAGACCATCGGCAAGGACTACGAGTTCAGCACCGAAGTGTACTACAAGGAGATGAACAACGTGATCGCCTTTCGTGAAGGGGCCAGCGCTTTCCAATTTCAGGGCTGGGAAAACCGCGTGGCACAGGGCAAGGGCACGGCTTACGGTGCGGAGTTTTTTGTGCAAAAAAAGCGCGGCAAGTTCAGCGGCTGGGTGGGCTACACGCTCTCTTGGGCCACTCGACAGTTTGAGGAACTGAATTTCGGGCGTAAATTCCCCTACAAATACGACCGCCGCCACGACTTCGAGGTCACGGGCAATTACCGCTTCAACAAGCGCGTGTCGCTCTCGGCCACTTGGGTCTATTCCACCGGAAACGCCGTCACGCTCGGCAACTCGCGCTACCTCGGTCCTACGCCGTACAACAATTACTCGGGCAACCGTTTTCTCTATGAAAACACGCACACCCCGGAGCGCAACAACTTTCGGTATGCAGCCAACCACCGCTTGGACTTTGGGATCGATTTCACCGAGAAAAAACGCCGCTACGAGCGCACTTGGTCCTTCGGTGCCTACAATGCATA
>JAYSUY010000559.1:0-1600 GCA_043718855.1 Saprospiraceae bacterium
ATCGCCAATTTCGGCACCGGCGTCGACAATATCGACGTCGAGACGGCGCTGTCGCGGGGCATCCCCGAAGAAGCCCCCTGTGAACCCTTTCAACAAAAACACAAACCGTTTTGTGTCGCCCAAAGCCGGCAACTCAAGCAGGAAGGGTAGCGGATTTAAAGGTGGCGGAGTAAAAAAAGGGAAGTGATGTTGCTCCAAGACGCGGGCAAAAAAATGCGGCCAACTGGTTTTTGAGTAGCCAGTTTGCCGCATGATCGAAATGAACGGGTGGAAATTTGGGTCTCCAACATACAAATTCAGACAGGTTCTATGTTTAGTACCCAGCGAACAGTTTTTGTCGCCAGCCTCGCCACTTCGCGGTATATTGTGGCCATAATTTCACAATGTCGTCCCGTTCTGCGACAACAACATCCTGTTTTTCAATGGCATTGATCGCGCCGATCCGTTTTGTTAGCCACGAAAAATCCCAGTTTTACAACACCCTGCATGCTCGTGTGGAGTTGTACTTCAAAGAAAAAAACCTGTCCAAGCACGCCAACACGGAGGTCGTTTTCAAGACCATCGTCCTGATGTCGGCTTATCTGCTCCCCTTGTTTCTGATGATGTTTTTTCAGCCCGCATGGGGCTGGGCACTTGGCTTGTGGGGCATCATGGGCTTCGGCATGGCCGGGGTTGGCATGAGCATCATGCACGATGCCAATCATGGAGCCTACTCCAACAGCCCGTCCATCAATACACTGGTAGGGTATTCGCTGGTTTTTCTGGGCGGCTCTGCGTTCAACTGGAAATTGCAGCACAACACCCTGCACCACACGTTCACCAACATCGTGCACTACGACGACGACATTGCGGACAAGCCCGCGCTGCGCCTCTCGCCGCACACGGAGCTGAAGTCAGTCCACCGGTTCCAATGGCTGCACGCCATATTGATTTACAGCCTGGTTACGCTGTACTGGGTCACGGCAAAAGACTTTTTGCAGTTTGCCCGCTACACCCGCAACGGGGTGAACAAAAACACCCCGCAGCAAAATCGGGTGCTGTTGGCCCAGATCATCGGTGTCAAACTGGCCTATTTTTCTCTTTTTTTGGGGTTGCCGCTCTGGGCAGGGCTGCCCGTTTTGCAGGTCATCGCGGGCTTTTTGCTCATGCATGTGATCGGTGGCGTGGTCCTCACGGTCATTTTCCAACTGGCGCACACGGTAGAGGAAACGACCTTCCCGCAGCCCACCGAGCACGGTATCGTCGAAAATGAGTGGGCCATCCACCAGATGAACACCACCGTCAATTTTTCGCGCCACAACCGCTTGCTGTCTTGGTACGTCGGTGGCTTGAATTTCCAGGTGGAACACCACCTTTTTCCCAAAATTTGCCATGTACACTACCCTCGCATCGCGGGCATCGTGCAACGCACAGCAGCCGAGTTCAACGTACCGTATCTGGAACACCGCACTTTTGGCCATGCCCTCCGCTCGCACTTCGCTACACTACGCCGCTTCGGTCATCTGCCCGATTTGGATGAAGTGATGGGATAACCACCAAGTCAATCTTGAAACACAAAAGGCACAAAAGATGCACAAAAGCCAGATTAACGGCTCCTTTG
>JAYSUY010000560.1:0-12782 GCA_043718855.1 Saprospiraceae bacterium
GGGGGGTTTAGTTTGAGCCCCCCCCCCACTATACCCGAAGGCGAATCCTGAATACTCAGGATTCGCCTTCGCATTTGTACGGCATGGCTACTTTTGCCCGCGCATTTTTTCAAAAACAGTAAAAACTTAGCCGCCCTTAGACTTGTCATATCGCAACGAAGTGGAGACATCTACACAACCCAAGTTTCCCGGCATCTCTTGGCCGAGGTTTCTGAACAGGCGCTGGCTTGTGTAGATGTCTCCACTTCGTTGCGACATGACAAGTCCAGAGGCAGGCTGCCTAAGTTTTTACCAAAAACAAAACCTGCTGCGCAGCAGCACACCTCCTCTCCTCCACACATCATGACAAAATCCATCCACAACACCCCAACCGCCCCCATGCCCATCGGACCTTACAACCAAGCCGTTTCACTTGGAAATTTGCTGTTCGTGTCGGGCCAGATTGCTATCGATCCCGCCACTGGCGACTTGGTACTCGACAACATCGAGACCGAGACGCACCGGGTGCTGCAGAACCTGCGGGCCATTCTCGATGCCTCCGGCAGCAGTTTGCAGCAGGTGCTGAAAGCCACCGTTTTTGTGAAAGACATCAACATGTTCAGCCGCATCAATGCGGTGTACGGCGAGTATTTTCTGCCCGAATTTGCCCCAGCCCGTGAGTTGGTGCAGGTGTCGGAGTTGCCAAAATTCGTGAATGTGGAGATTTCGGTGATCGCTGGGTGTTGATCTACAAGTACAGCAATACAAATGTCGCGCAAAGGCGCAGCGGCGCAAAGTTTTGATTTTGAATACTTTGTGCCGCTGTGCTTTCGAGAGATAACCTAATTCTACTTTGTTACTTTAAAAAATTGGGATTGTCATGTCGTAGCGAAGCGGAGACATCCACACAAGCCAAGCCTTTTGGGAGGTCACCTGAGCCCGGGTTGTGTAGATGTCTCCGCTTCGCTACAACATGACAATTCGTTTTTCTCTAATCTAACAAAGTAGACCTAAATAGGACTTTCGCAAAACCCTGAAAGGGTTGTACGTGTAGAGTTTAGTTGCAAATCAATCTAAGTTCAACCCTTTCAGGGTTGCTTTCGAATTCATTCATAAAACCCCGGATTTCATCCGGGGCTATTCACGTTCAACCCTTTCAGGGTTTTGCGAAACACCGATATTGCGTTCTATTTTGGGAATCCAGTAATGGCGGTTGGTCTTGATGTGCCCTTGTTATTCTGCCCAGTCGTGGCCGTACAAGAAGTCGGCATCACTGCCCGACGACAAAAGTATGGCTCCGAGTGCTGCCGTGTGCCCCTACCGCCCGCAGCACGTACAGCCCTGGCGGTAGCCCCGCGATGTCGAGCGGCATCGGTTGGCTGTCGAGTTGGCCGCAGCGTTGGAGGGGAAAATTGCGCACCAACTGCCCCATTGTGTTGTACACGGAGAACTGAACATCGGTCAACTCTGGCGCGCTCAAGTCGGCGTACAGCACATCGTTGGCAGGGTTGGGGTACACGAATAAATCGAGGGCAAGTCGTTGATCGTCAATATTTTCAAGCCACACCGTTTGTTGCGCCCCGAATGCCCGGTGGTCGTATGCGCCAAAGTCGCCGCCACTCATGACGATGGAGGTGGGGTTGTTCAAGTTGTAAAGCCGGTAGTAGCCCGTGCCATATTCGCAGCACATCCCGTCGCCGTAGGCATCCACGAAGTGGAGCGAGTAGCAGCCTCCGGCGGGCAGCAGGAGGGTATCTTTGATGAGGGCAAAATTGCCGTAGGCACCCAGTCCGCCGCTTGAGCCTACATGGTTGCCACCTCCGTTGGGGCCTACGGATTGATTGCCACCGGAGTCCAACACGTTGCCTTGCTCATCGCGGAGTTCCCAATACGTTTCAGCGCCATACTCGTCGGTACGGATGCGAAGCAGGACTTCTTGGCTGCCGAAATTGGCGGCTGTGGTGAAATGGTCGCTGCGCACATTGTTGCTGGTATCAGCCTCGTAAGTCGTTGAGTTGATGTTGGATACGATGGTGGTTAGTTGCCCAGATTGAGCGATGGGCAGGCTGTCGAACTGGATGTTGGCTTCATCGTAGAGCGAGAGATAGCCTGCCCACTGGATGGTTTGGATGGTCTGGTTGTTCCATTTCAGATCGATGGAAGCAGCGGTGAGCGGATTGGTGCCGAGGTTGATGAGGGCGAATTGTGGGGTGAGGGGCAAGGTGTCGCACACTTCGCGCAGATCGGACCCTAAGCTGTAATCGAATATGCCTGCGTTGTGGCTGCCGTTGGCTACCGGACAAGTCTGGGCTTTTTGCCACATTTCGGTGTAGGTCAAAGCGCCGACTTCGTACAGTTTCTTGTTGGGACAAATGATGTACACCGTGGGGTAATACTTGATCTTGTAGAGATCAGCGATGGCGGCATTATCGATGATGGGGAAGGGTGTACCCGTCACCCAGTCGCCTGGAGAATCGAGGTTGCAACTGGGCAGACCGTACAAGCAATCTGTGTTGGTGTCGGGGTCGCCTTCCACAAACAATACGCGTAGGCGGTCGTCGCCGTTGGGGCCGTGCGCTTCGTAGCAGTTTTGCAGGGCTTTGCTCTTGTGGTACGACCAGCAGGGGGCGCACCATGTGGCGCTGATCTCCAGAAACACGATCTTGTCTTGCTCCAGCATATCGTACAAGTGCCAAGTCTGGCCCTTGATATCGGTAGCCTGAAAATCTGGCGCCACCGAGCCGTTGGGCAATTGAGCCGAAAGCCGGAGCGAAAGCAGGAAGCAGAGAAGGGAGAGTCGGAGAGCCATTTTTTGCTAAATTTGTCAGGAGTCGCACAAAAACCAATGACCACCCAAAGTTAGAGCAGTCGTTCGCACACGACGGCTTACCTTTGTTTTAATTTTTTGAAACCTGCTATCCAGCGACATTTCACATCATTACCGCTTATGAAAAATCTTGCCTTCTTTCTTTTTGCTGCCATTCTGTCGGTCAACTTTGCTGCCGCACAAACCACGTTCAGCCTCACCCCAATTCCTTCCATGGTGACGGGGGCACCCGAAAATTTTGATTCTTACGCTCACGGGACCATCAAAAACATCAGCAGCGTACGCGATTCACTTCGGTGGACACGCACCGTGATCGAACTTCCTGAAGGTTTTACTACAGCCGTGTGCGACCCGATCCAGTGCTATTTTCCGATCGTCAACACCCAGGATTTTGCACTCGCTCCAGGAGAATCTGGCCCATTAGATGTTCACTTTTACAACAACCTCGAAACAAGCGGCACGGGCCTCGTGCATGTGAAAGTGACTAACATCAACGTGCCTAACGACATGGTGACGGGCATTTATGTTTACAACACCACTACAGGCACCAAAGACCCGCTTCCGGTGGCCAATGTGCGCCTTTTCCCCAACCCTACCACCGAAGGCTTCGCATTGGATAATGCTACTGAGGTGGCTGGTGTGCGCATATTCTCCCTCGATGGCCGACAAGTAGCCCACCTTAATCCTTCTGCCGACCAGTGCTACTCGCTCGCCAACCAGCCCGTAGGCACCTATATCGTGGCATTACTGGCCCAAAACGGCAAAATCTTCCAAGCAGTGGAACTGCACAAACAGTAGGTGAATGCCACTCGGCGATAAAATATAAGCACACCGTACATGAAAAACTTTGCCTTTTTCTTCTTTGCCTTCCTGTCGATCAATAGCGTTTCGGCGCAGACCACGTTCAGTATCACGCCAAATCCATCTATGGTGTCAGCACCGCCTGAACTGTTCGATGCCACCGCTCACGCTACCATCAAGAACATCTCGAATGTGCGCGACTCGATCGTATGGGTACGCACCGAAATTGAGTTGCCCAAAGATTTTACTACCGCAGTCTGCGATTGCATACAGTGCTACAAGGAAGAGGTCAGTTCCATGAGTTTCGGGATAGCCCCCAATGAATCCTGTGTGCTGGATGTTCACTTTTACAACAACCTGGAATCCAGTGGCACTGGCCTCGTCCACCTGAAAGTGACCAATGTGAGCGTACCGAACGATATGGTGACAGCGGTTTACGTCTACAATACCACCAGCGGCTCAAAAGACCCGCTCCCAACGGCCACTGTCCGCTTATTTCCTAACCCCATCACCGAAGGTTTTGCGCTTGAAAATGCTGACGACGTAGCGGGAGTACGCATATACTCGCTTCAGGGAGGTCGGCAAGTAGCCCACTTCGAGCCTTCAGCCGACCAGCGTTACTCAATAGCCAATCAGCCCGCAGGTACCTACATCGTGGCTTTGCTGGCCAAAAACGGTAAGGTTTTCCAAGCAGTGGAAGTGCACAAACAATAATCTGCTCGTAGGGCCGCACACCTCGTGCAATGCTCCCGCAACTCCTTCTTTTTGTTTCAACTTGCTGATCAGAGCAATCTCCAGCGCGTGGCCACAGCCATCTTGCCGCCCCGGTACCATACCGGGCAGCAAGATGGCTGTGGCGGTAGGAGGGGAAGGAATTAAGGAGTGCCAGAGCAGTTGATCTTACATCTGGAGCCTATTTTACCACTGTTGGCGTCCTCGCCAACAGTAACAACGGAGTGAGTACCCAAGTCTAAGCATTCATTTCATCGCTTCTTGTTGGCGAGGATGCCAACAAGGGCAAAAATCCGTGTCTAATCCGTCCAATCCACGTCCCATTGTTGCCTCGGTCGGCTATGGGGCTAAATTTTTACTTAAAATATTGGCTTTCAATTGTTTGAAATTTAAAACGTAAAATTACGCCATACAGCCAAAAAAATAGTTGCACAGCCAAAAAACGCGCTGTACGTTTGTGCCATTCTTGTTAAAACAACACTGCCATGAAAAAAACGTACTTCGCAATCCTCCTCTTCCTGCTGCTTGGCCTACTGCATTTTGGGCCGTTGGTTGCCCAGTCTTACAGCCAGATCATCGGCACTGCCGACTCGCTCTACAAAGCCAAAGACCACGCCCGCTCGGCTGCGGTCTATGATGCAGCCTTCCAGATGGAACAAAAAAATGCCAGCCATCTCTACAACGGCGCGTGTGCTGCCGCCCTCGCCAGTCAGCCAGAAAAGGCCTTCCCTTGGCTCGAAGCGGCTTTCAAAAACGGCTGGACCAACCTCGATCACCTCCGCAAAGACTCCGACCTCAATGCCCTGCACAGCGACCCGCGTTGGGCCGACCTTACTGCCCGGATGCAGAAAAAGGTGGACGAAATAGAAATCAATCTGGACAAACCCCTGCGCGACACCCTGCTCGCCATTTTCGATGAAGACCAGAAATACCGCCAGATGATCGACAGTGTGCGGACCAGATTTAGCCGAGAATCTGCCGAAATGACCGCACTTTGGGCCATCATCATCGAAAAAGACAGCATCAATCTGCTCAAAGTCACCTCTATTTTAGATAAATACGGCTGGCTGGGGCGCGACAAAGTGGGCAGCCGAGGCAATCAGACGCTCTTCCTCGTCATCCAGCACTCCGCCCAGAAAACACAGGAAAAATACCTGCCCATGATGCGCGAGGCAGTCAAAAACGGCAATGCCAATGCCAGCAGCCTCGCCCTGCTCGAAGACCGCGTAGCCCTCGGCCAGGGCAAAAAACAAGTGTACGGCAGCCAGATCGGCTTCGATAAAATAGCCCAAAAATTCTACGTCCTCCCGCTCGACGACCCCGATCATGTGGACGAGCGTCGCGCTGCGGTCGGCCTCAGCCCGCTGGCCGAGTATGTGCGCCGCTGGAAAATCGTGTGGGATGTGGAGGAGTACAAAAAGCAACAAACAGAAAAAAAGGACTAAAATACTATGCAAAAACTCACCAAAGCGGAAGAAGAAGTGATGCAACTCCTCTGGGATGCGGAGCGCGGCACGGTCAGCGACCTGCTCGACCGCTGCCCAGAGCCGAAGCCACCGCACAGCACCGTATCGAGTGTGGTGCGCATTTTAGAGAAAAAAGGCTTCGTGGATCACAAAGCCTACGGCAAAACGCACGAGTATTTCCCCATCGTGAGCAAGGAGGCCTACGGCAGCCGCTCGCTGAGCGATGTACTGCGCAACTACTTTGATGGCTCGGTGCTGCGCCTCGTGTCGCACTTTGCTCAGGAGGAAAAGTTAGACAAGAAGGAAATGGAGGAACTGATGCGGCTGCTCAAAAAGTGAGCAAAGGGCAAAAGGGCAAGGGGCAAAGGGGCAAGGAGCAACCCGCAAAACTGCAAAATTTAAAACCGCAAAAGGCGAAGCACAGCACCAGATGCAGAATGGCTCACCGACCTAAAGACGAAATGCCCCCTCCTTCGCCGAGGCTAAGGAGGGTAAAAATGACGCACTGACACCATGACGCTTTTCATCCTAAAACTCACGCTCTGCTGGGGCTTTTTCGCCCTGCTCTACGCGCTGCTGCTACGGCACGAGACTTTTTTTCGGCTCAGCCGGCTGTACTTGCTCGGCACAGTGGTGCTGGGCATTGCGCTGGCTGCGCTGCCGCCTCTGACCGCTGGTGCGGGCGAAGCGGTGGCTGTGCTGCCCGAAGTAAGCATCGGCTTGCAACAAGTGGATACAGCCACTCAGCAGTGGAAATTTGCAGATGGATTGTGGACGGTGTACTGGTTGGGCTTTTTCGCCACTGCGGCCCGCACCCTATGGGGCATCGCTCGGCTCCTCGGCATGGCCACGCGCGGCAAGTCGCAGCGACTGCCCGATGGCTGTATACTCATCGAGACCCACGAATCGGTGGTGCCATTCTCGTTTTTCATGTGGGTGTTCGTGCCTCAAACTTCTTTACCCGCCGAAGCACAAAGTGCGAAGGCCGGCAACTTCGGACTTCAAACTTCTTTTTCTTCGGCAGAGGCTACGACGGGCAACTCTCCTTCGCCAGAGGCTACGGCGGGCAAAAGCGCGGAGACGGGTCAAACTTCAAACTCCAAACTTCAAACTTCAAACTCCCTGATGCTGGCCCACGAACGCGCCCATGCACACGGCTGGCACAGCGTGGATGTGCTGCTGACGGAGTTGCTCTGCATCACGCTGTGGTTCCATCCGCTGGCGCACTGGTACCGGCGGACACTGCGCACAGTACATGAATTTTTGGCCGACGAAGCCGCCAGCCGCCGCACCGACAAGAAACAATATGGCCTGTTGTTGATACAGCAAGCGCAGTCCGGACCTGCGCTCGCATTGGCCCATCATTTTTTTCAATCACCACTCAAACAGCGACTTATCATGTTGATGAAACAACAATCCGCGCCCGTTCGGGCCATCAAATACACCCTCGTGCTGCCGCTGGCAGCACTGTTTGTCCTGCTTTTTCAGCAAAACCCCCTCATGGCGCAAACGCCCGACGACAAGCCCAAAGAGATGTTTGATATTGTGCCGCCTCAATTTCCGGGCGGCCAAGATGCGATGATGGCATATTTGGGGAGCAATATCAGATACCCGAAGGCAGCCCGAAAGGCAAAGGCTGAGGGCATGGTAGCCCTCGCTTTTACGATAGGAACAGATGGTTCAGTATCGAATATCGAGAACAAAACTCCAGATATGCGACCAGATTTGGTGAAAGAAGCCATGCGCGTGGTGCAAGCCATGCCCAAATGGACACCCGGCGTAATGGATGGCAAACCAGTCAAGGTGAGACATACGCTGCCAATTAGGTTCAAGTTGGATTGAAAAATATGGGGACGGCGGCAGGGATTTTCCCAGCCGCCGTCCCCGTATTTTTCAATCCTAGTTCATAGTTCCTAGTTCATCCTTCCTTCGCGTAGCGCACCCTCGGGTCGGCCCAAGCGTACAGCACATCGGCAATCAGGGTGCCAGCAACCGTGAACATGGCCGTGAACATGAGCAGCGCGAACAGCAACGGGTGGTTGCTGCCACTGAATGCGGACACCACCAACTGGCCAATACCCTGATAATTGAACAGCAACTCCATGACCAGCGAACCCGAAAAAATAGCCGGAAATACGCTGCCAAACAACGTGATGATCGGGAATAGCGCGTTGCGGAAGGCATGGTGCCAATGCACCCGATCTTCGTCCAGCCCCTTCGCACGGGCCGTGCGGATGTAATCCTGCTGCAAAGTATCGAGCATCCCGCCCCGCATCTGGAATGCCAGCACGGCCAGCGTGTGCAGCGTCATGGTCAGGATGGGCAGGATGAACACCGGAAAGTAGTGGAAAAACCAAGCCCCGAATGCCTGCCCCGGCAAACGAGCCTCTGGCCGGAGCGGCGTGATGCCAAACAACCAGGCCAGCAGTATCCCCAACGAAAAAACAGGCAAGGCGTAGAGCATCAGTAAAGTGCGCTGACTCCAGCGGTCGAAGGTGCGGCGTCGCCAGCGCGCCATGTACACCCCCAGCGGGATCGCCAGCGCGTAGGCCAACAGCATGGCCAGCCCATTGACGGAAATCGTCGTCATCAGCGGCTCTCGGATGAGTTTGGCCACTTCTTGCCCCTCGTTGTCGTAGCCCAAGTCACCAGTCACGAAGCCCGACATCCACTCGTGGTACTGGTTGTCGAAGCCGTGCCAGTAAAAGGCTGGTCGAAGCATTCGCTCCGGGTGCAGGTCAGTGCGCAACACATCCGCTGCGGTTTGCAACCCATCGAAAGCCACAGCCAGTGTGTGGCCCTCTGGCACTTCGGTTCGCAATGCCGCACAGCGATCTATGCAGGTCGCCAAATCAGTCAAATCAGCAGATTTGCTGATCAAATCCACCGATTTTCGCCAATCAATTAATCTTGGGAAGGTATCGGGCAGGGCCAGCACCTCCTCCTGCACCCGCCTGATCTGTTGTTCCCAATGCTGCACCGCAGGCCAGTTGCCTGTCGCGGCAGTCAGGCGGGCCATCTTTTCTCGCTGGCTGGGCAGCCACACGCGGTACAGCGTATCGGGGTAAGCCGCAGTGGTCAGCGTGAAATAAAACAGCGGCTTGTCTAAGTGAAATTGCTCCGCCATCTGACGTGCCGCCCGGGCCTGGTTGGCAAAGTTGACTTTGCTGTTGTCCGACTGGTATGCCCCTACCTCCAACTTGCCGCTACTGGTGGTGGAGCATTTGCCCAAACCAAAAATGATGAGCGAGACCGCCAACAGCGTCGGCACAGCCAGCAAAATGCGTCGGAGGAGGTACATGGTGGATTGGTGATTGGTGGATTGGTGATTAGTCGCCTTCGTCTTTTTCGGGCTTGGCTTTTTTGAGGTATGCGATGTAGCCGTTGAGTAGGCGGCCACAGGTGTCTATCTCATTTTTGAAGTCTTTGAGGAGGTCGGCTGTTATATAGTTGGAGTCGAAGGCGGTGATTAAATGTTCGAGCGTCTCCAGAAGCGAGCCTCTTGCCATCCTGCAAAATCGGATATTTTCTTTGTAGTAATAGCGCCCGTAGCCTTCTGCGATACAGGCCGTGACCCTGCGCGAGGAGCGGATGATCTGGTCGGTCAGTTTGAATTTTTCGGTTTCTGGGAAATGGCTCGCGGTCAGTTCCGCCACCTTTTTGCGCAACTGGCGGCATTCCCGATACGCTTCCAAGTCCGTGAAAGAGCGGTTGCCCATACCTAAAATTTTTATGTGCTGAAAAACCAATCACCAGTCCACCAATCACCAGTCCACCAATCACAAAAACGGGTTGTATTCTTTTTCGTGGCGCACGGTGGTGGGGTGGCCGTGACCTGCGTACACCACTGTTTCGTCGGGCAAGGTAAACAGTTGAGTGCGAATGCTGTGCAGCAGCAAATCCGTGTTACCGCCCGGCAAGTCGGTGCGCCCGATGCTTTCCTGAAACAGCACGTCGCCAGCCAGCACGAAGCCATCTGAGGGGCAGTAAAACGAGATGCTCGCGGGGGAGTGGCCGGGGGTGAACAGCACCTCCAAGCGCGTATTCCCAAATGTCACCACATCTCCGGCTTCCAGAAAGCGGGAGGGCGCGGGCGATTCTTCCGAAAAAGGTACCCCGTACATTTGGCACACTTGCGCGAAGCGTTGCAGCACAGGCAGTTCGTCCACATGGATTTCCAAACCAAGCCCCCAAGTGTCGGCCACAAAGGCGTTACCGAAAACATGGTCGAGGTGGCAGTGGGTGTTGATGAGCCGAACAGGGCGCAGGTGGAGGGTTTCCACAAAATTTTTCAGTGTAATGCGCTCCTCGTGGGTGTAACAGCCGGGGTCAAAAATGGCGCACTCGCCGCTCTCGTCGTACACGACGTAGGTGTTTTCGGCAAACGGGTTGAACTCAAAGCAAGCAACTTGGGTCATGAGCAATATGGGCAGGAGTAAAAGGCGATGAAAAAAGGCAGTCCGCTCTGAGGTCAATGAAGATGTGCAGACAGCGGCAAATATCGGGTATTCGGATTGGGTAAAAAAATGACTGCTGTTCTGCGGAACGATGTCAGCCTGTTTTGCCGAATGATTCGGCTACAAGTTGACCTTGTCAGCAGAAAAACCATGTACTCCAAACCCTGTTAATCTGGTACAGTCGGTAGTTTATCTGTTCCTGCGGAGCCTGAAAGTCGCCTATCAGCCATGACCGCTTTTTCTGTTGTCTGCTTGCTGCAAGAGTTCCAAAAAATCCGTTGATTTGCAGCACCTCCGCCTTTCGCATTTGCTCCGATGCGCCCAGTGTAAAACCGCTCAATCACCGGTTCACTTTACCCAACACAATTCACTGCTACTGTTATGAACAAAACACTTCTACTGCTCTGTATTGCCCTGCTTTCGGCCTACTGTACAGGCCTCCGCGCACAAGGTCTGGTTGCTTGCCCTTCGCTGGGCGGGTTTCAAGGGCCTGGCGCACTGCTCTGCCCCCAGTCCTGCGTTTATTGTACCCTCGATGGGCACATTGATATGAACGACCAGGCTGCGCCGCCTGGACTGGCGGTCACCGTCTGTCAGGGCGACATCGAGTTAGAGAACCCTCGTTGGTACGGGTTTATCGCTGGCTCCGTGGGGCTGATCCTCGAAATCATACCGATCAGTTGCGCCGGCACCGACGGACTGCAAGCGGCCATCATCGAAGGGTGCAACAACAACATCGTGTGCGCCGCAGGTGCCGCAGGCGGTGCAGGCACCAACCTCACCCTGACATCGCTCACAGGCATCCAACCGGGGAGGCACTACCAGCTGGTGGTGGATGGTTTCGACGGCGACGTATGCAGATACCAGATCAGGGTAGTGGCAGGCTCCGTGTTGCCGCTGCCGCTGGGCACTCCAGGTGTCATAACAGGGCCAACCCAAGTGTGTCCGAAAGCCGAAGTGAGCTACAGTATACCGCCAGTGGAAGGTGCGGTGTCGTACACTTGGGTGGCTCCGGCTGGCTCTAAAATGGATGGTACCAACAGCAACGTGATCGTCAAAAGCGGCGGCGACCTGGCGGCAGGTGTCGATGTAAAATTTGGCCCTGTGGGCGGCACGGTCTGCGTCATCGTGTCCAATATTTGCGATGCGCCCAAGACCGTTTGCCTCGCCGTCACCAACACCGCGCTGCCCGCTACTGTGCTGAGTGAGCGCACTTTGTGTTTTGAAGAATTGCCCTTTGAGTGGGAAGAAAACCCCAACACCAGCATCGTGTTTCCCGGCACCTACAACCTCACCTCCACTGCCTACACCTCGTACCTCGGCTGCGACAGTGTGGTGAAACAAAAAGTCATCGCCAGGCCCCGCAAACAAAAAACGCTTCCCCTGAGCAGGCTCTGCGAAGGCGACTGCCTCGAAGTCAATGGCTCGCCCTACTGCGATGCTGGCACCTATCAGGAGGTCGCCACAGCCGCTGACGGCTGCGACAGCACGGTGAATTTTACCATCATCCGCATTGCCAACAAAGCCGTCGTACAGCAAAAACCCGACACCCTCACCTGCGCCCGCACCTCCGTCAAACTCACCAGCACTGGCTCCACACCGAGGAGCAACACCGTGACTTACAATTGGATCAACACCGCGGGCCAAACCGTCGGCACCACCGATACCGCCACCGTATCCGCACCAGGCATCTACTCGCTCATCGTCACCAGCGTAGGCGGCGGCAAATTTTGCCGAGACACGGCCCTCGTCACGGTCATCGGCTCCACAGCAGTACCCAACGCCAACGCCGGAGCGCCCAAACTGCTCACCTGCGCCATTGGCCAAGTCCAGTTGCAGGGGAGCGGCTCCACAGGCACCAATTTTACTTACCTCTGGACGGCCTCGCCCGGCGGAAACATCGTGTCTGGCTCCACCACCCTCACCCCAACGGTGAACAAAATTGGTACCTACACCCTCAAAGTCACCAACACGATCAACGGCTGCACGGCTACCTCCTTCGTCAGCGTCACTGCCGACCTCACGCCGCCTACGCTGAGTGTGCAGAGCGGCGAATTCAACTGCGAAATCACATTTTTTACCCTAAATGCCACCACCAACGCCGCCAACCCGACCTACAACTGGTCAGGCCCCAACGGCTTCACTTCCACCCAGCCCAGCCCGCTGACCAATGTGGAAGGCACCTACTTCCTCACCATCACCGACGGCAGCACCAACGGCTGCACCGCTACGGCATCTGCTTCGGTGGCTGCCAACACCGCTCCCCCTGGGGCCACCGCCACCGGGGCTACGCTCACCTGCACCACCACCAGTGTCACCCTCGGTGGCAGTTCCACCGCCCCCAACTCTTCGTACAGTTGGAAAGGGCCAGACGGATTTACCTCCAACCTGCAAAACCCAACCGTAACCCTACCCGGTGTGTACACCCTGAAAGTTACAGCGGGTAATTTCTGCACCTCCACCGCTACCGCCACCGTTTCGCTCAACAACACGCCGCCCGGTGCGTCGCTCAGCGTTTCG
>JAYSUY010000057.1:0-6609 GCA_043718855.1 Saprospiraceae bacterium
CTGTTCACCCAAATTTCCCCTACCCAGCCTGTGTTTTTCACCAAGCCAACACAGTGGACAATATCGCTCGCTCCAGCCTTTACGGCATCAGTGGCACTCCGCGTGTTGCGCTCAACGGCACACTCATCAATGCCAGTTCAACTTTGTTGAGCCAAGCCAACCTCAACTCCTTCACCAACCAAACCAGCCCGCTCCATGTGAAGGTGACCGAGAACAACTCGGGGGGTACTCGCACGGTCACTGTATCGGCCCGCACAGCAGGCAACGTGCCAGCCGGACCGTATAAACTTTTCTTGGTGTTGGCTGAAAAAACGATCAACCTGACTACTCCCAACGGGGAAAAAGTACACCACAACGTGCTGCGCGACATCATCAGCAACGAAGATTTTGTGCCAGCAGCCAACGGCAGCACGGTTGACCGTACGGTTACTTACACCGCAAATCCGGCCTGGAACACCGCCGAACTGTACGTTTTGGCATTTGTGCAAAACACCACCACGAAGGAGGTACTCAACAGCGGCACCCGCTTCGACCCAGCCGTATCAGGCACCCGCGAAGCCGCTCCGCAGCAAATCAGCATCCAGCCCAACCCGACGCAGGATGTGGCCTACGCACAAGTCAGCGACGACGAGGTGAAACAGGTGGAAATGTTCTCCGTCAGCGGCCAACGCACCGTGCTGTCGTTTCAAGCGCAGCAGGGACAAATCGAACTGCCTGTAGCCGCGCTCGCACCTGGTATTTACTTCGTAAAAATGACGGGGGAGAAGGGCGTGTATGTGGGAAAAATGGTGAAACAGTAACGCCAAAGGAGCGTCATATTTGCAATGAGAAAGCCCCTCTCGAACGTGTTCGAGAGGGGCTTTCTCATTGTGCCCAACTATTTCAGAGTTAAATGTTTACGCCTAACCTCTCCCCTACCCTAACCTCTGCACCGCCCTCGCCCATCCACACCACATTTTGTCCGAACAAGATTTTGTGGCCCTCCTGCCGGAACGTCGCCAGCGTTTTGAGCGGTTCGGCAGCACGGGCGGCGGTATCTTGGTCAGTCGTGGTGATGGAGCAGCGGGCGCAGGGCTTCACCCCTCGAAACGCAACATCGCCGATGCGAAAATCTGACCAGCCGTCCTCCTCGAAGGGTTGGCCACCAGTGAACACAAAATTGGGGCGGAAGCGGTTCATCGGCAGCGGTTGCGCGAGGCGGCTGTTCAGGTCGTCAAGCGAGGCTTGGCCGATGATCAGGAAGGGAAAGCCGTCGGCAAAACTCACCACATGGCCCGGCGGGGCGTAGCGGCTATCGGCCACCCGGTGGGTGGTGTCGGGCATCTGTACGAGATGCATTTTCTTGCCCAATACTGTTGAAAACCAAGTACTTGTTTGAGCAGGAAGTTGCTGAGCGACGCAGTGATCGCCCCATACTTCCACCATCATTTCGGGTAAATTTTGGGGTTCCATTTCCAGCGGAACCAGTACCCGAGATGCCGGATTTTTTTTCTCAAACACGACCAAGTGCTGCGCTTCGATGGCCGTGCCGAGCAGAGCCATTTCGGGGATATCGCGTTGCGTGAGGAAGGTGCCTTGCTCGTCCACAAACATCCAGCGGCGGTCGTGCTGGAGGCCGCGCATCTGCACAACGGAGGATTGGAGGGAGATGCCGCCGAGCGATTTGACGGGGTAGATGTGAATCTCTGAGAGTACCATGGCTTGAGTTACTTGAATCGAATAGCCCGCACTGGCTCAATTTTCGTGATCACCAGCGAAGGCAAAATCAGGAAAATCAGCGTCACCGCCAGCGTCCCCAGATTGATGCCCAGCACAGCCAGCCAGTTGATTTTTATTGGCGCGTAGGCCAAATAGTAGTCCGCTTCGTTGAGCCGGATGAGGTGGTATTTGTCCTGCAAAAAGCAAAAACCGAGACCAATCAGATTGCCCAAAAACATCCCCGTTGCGGTGATGACGGCGGCGTAGTACAAGAAAATCTGCCGCACCCGTCCGCTTGATTCGCCCAGTGCTTTCAGCACGCCGATCATCGTGCTGCGCTCCAACACCAGCACCAGCAAGGCCGTGATCATGTTCACGATGGCCACAGCGAGCATCAGGCCGAGGATGACGATCTCGTTGTAATCCTGCAGTTGTAGCCACTCAAAAATGGCCGGAAACTTGTCTCGAATCCCCGTACTGAGCAGTTCGGTTGGCAACACTTCGTTGTAAATGAACTCGTTGTACAAATCCATGTCACGGATGTCGTCGAGCCACACCTCGAAGCCCGCCACTTGGTCAGGTTCCCAGCCCAACAGTTCCTGCACCTGGCGGAGGTCGCAGAGCGCGAACTTGCGGTCGTACTCCTCCAGCCCCGTTTTGTAGATGCCACAGATTTGGAACAGCCGCCGGAGTTGTTCGCCGCCCTTCACAAAATGCACGATGAACTTGTCGCCCACGCCCACCTGCAAGCGGTCGGCGGTTTGGCGGCTGATGATGATGTCGCGCGAGGCAGCCGAATCGGTCATCACGATGGGGCGGCCTTCGAGCAGGTAAGGCTTCAGGTTGTTCCAGTCGAAATCCGTGCTGATGCCCTTCAGCAGGATGCCCTCCATCGCCGTCTTGGTGCGGATGATGCCTGGCTTGTGGGCAAATACTTGGATGTGCCGGATGCCGCCACGCGGAGCCACCATTTCCGTCCAACTGCGCTCTCGAAAACCGGGAAATTTGAAACTCCGCTCCACCTCCACCGGGGGCAGGCCACGCACCGTATCCAGCGAGGGATAAAAATCTTGATTTTGGGAAATGGGCTTCGGCTCGAACGAGAGCGTGAACGACACATCTGAGATGTGGATGTGGCCCCAAAACTCAAAAATCTTGCGGCTGATCTCGCTCTTGAAACCCGATATGAGTGCAGTGGAGGCAATCATCACCGCTACGCTGAGCGCCACCGCAGCGATGGCGATGCGGATCACTACACGGGAAAAGTTTTTTCCCGCAGAAAAGGCGAGGCGGCGGGCAATGAAAAAAGGGAGGTTCAAAAGAAAGATATTGAGTGGCCAAAGGTAGGAAAGACCGCCCTTTCTTGAGTTTCTTTGGCGTAAAGTAATAAATTTCCGTGCTGGCTGCTACTTTCACGGCTGGTTTTATGCAGTCATCCTTCAACCTTTAACCTTAACTTGTATGGAATCCACCGCTATCCTCATCCGCGAAGCACGGAGAATCTTGAACGGCGAGTCTTTTGACGAAGCCGAAATTTTGGCGCTCGCCAAACAACTCAAAAACCGCAACGGCTTTGCCTACGCCGCCCAACTGTATGAAAAGTTGACACAAATCGGCAAAGCCGAAAAACTCCCCTACTACTACCAGCAGTTGGCCGTCTGCACTTATAAAGACCCCGACCTGCCTTCGTCTGTGAAATTTGACTTGGCCGAGTCGTTTCTGACCAAAACTGGCGATCCCATCAAATCAGAGGACAGCGAGGTGCTTGGCATGATGGGCGGCATATACAAGCGACGCTGGATGTTCGACAACCAGTTCAAGCACCTGCTTTTCTCAAGGCATTTTTATCAGAGAGGCTACGAAAGGTGGAGAAAAGAACACGTTGATCCACTCGACAAGCAAGGTGCCGCAGTATCAAAGCGTATTTTCAACAAAGAAGCCAAATACCCTGACCGCGATTATGACACAGGCTACACCGCGCTCAACTACGCTTTTTTGCTCGATCTGCTGGCCGATGTGCGCACCAACGAGACCCAGGCGATAGATAAATCCTTGCCCGAAAACGTGGAGGATTGGCAACTGACGGCCAATAATCTCCGGCAAGAAATCGTGGATTATCTGGATGCTGAAGTCATTTTTAACCATAAAAAAGGCATCGAAAGCCTCGACATTTGGGGTCTTGCCACACTCGGCGAGGCATACTTCGGTTTGGGCCGCCTGGAACAGGCGCAGTTTTTTTACAAAAAATATGGCGAGCAGAAAATATCCCAGTGGGAGTCAGAAACCACTCGCAAGCAACTCCTAGGATTAGCCCAAATCCGTGTCCAATTTGACGGCAATGACGAAGCGCCCGGCGACAAAGACGCGGACAAGGCGCGGAAAAAGAAAGCACGCGATGCATTTCACGATGGAGTCCGTCAGTGTCTGTTCGCCATCTCGCAACCAGCCAATGACGGCGAAGGCAAAAACAGCCTCCCACTGGCCATGCACGGCAAAGTAGGCCTCGGCCTGTCGGGCGGCGGCTTCCGCGCTTCGCTCTACCACATCGGCACATTGGCAAAACTGGCCGAACTGGACGTGTTGCGCCATGTGGAGGCCATCTCCTGCGTATCGGGCGGCAGCATCATCGGTGCCTACTACTACCTGCTGCTGCGCAACAAGATGATGAGCAAGTACGACGAGTCATACACCTATATGCACCCTACGGAAAAGGCCGAGCGGGTGCTTTCGCAGCAAGATTACTTGGACATCGTGGAGGATTTGACCACCCACTTCTTGACGGGTGTTCAAAAAAACCTGCGGATGCGCATCCTCTCCAGCTGGAAAAACCTGCGCATCTTTCTCGATCGCAAATACACCCGCTCGAACCGCATCGCTGAACTGTACGAGAAGTTTTTGTACAAGCCCATCTTCACGGGTGCCGATGGTACTGGTGCCTACGATGAGAATACGTTGCTGATGCAAAACCTGAAAATCACACCGCGCGGCACCCAGACTTTCAACCCCAAGACCGACAACTGGGACCGCATCCACAAGGTGCCGACGCTGGTGCTCAACGCCACGACCCTCAACACGGGCCACAACTGGCAGTTCACATCTTCGTGGATGGGCGAGCCGCCCGGCAACATCATACAGAAGGTGGACAGCAAGTCTCGCCTCCGCAGGATGTACTACGACGAAGCACCCGAACCATATAAAAACAACATCAGGTTGGGGCTCACCGTCGGCGCGTCATCCTGCGTACCCGCACTGTTTGAGCCAGTTTACATGCCAGAAATGTACCCAGGTGTGGATTTGCGCCTCGTGGACGGCGGTGTACACGATAACCAGGGCGTTGGCAGCCTCATCGAGCAGGAGTGCAGCATCATCATCATCAGCGACGCGAGCGGCCAACTCAACATCGAGAGCACCGTAGGGGCTGGCGCAGTCGGGTCGTTTGTCCGCTCCGATGCCGTGTTTCAAGAGCGCATCCGCGAGTTGCAGTACATGGACATCGAAGCCCGGCGCGACTCCAACCAGGTCAAGGGCCTGATGTACATCCACCTGAAAAGCGACTTGAACAAAAGCCCGATGAAATGGAAGGGCTGCAATGACCCTACCCGTCGGGTGTGGCTTACGGAGGATGAAAACCCGAACAGCCCGATCACCCAGTACGGCATCCAAAAAAGTGTGCAAGAGCGACTCGCCTGCCTCCGCACCGACCTCGACGCGTTCAACGATGCCGAAGCCTACGCGCTCATGTACAGCGCTTACCGGCAAACCGAGTGGGCTTTCAAAGAGTCTGGCCTAAGCAAACTGTTGCCTCCGCCAGCCAAAGCCTGTACCCGCGACTGGGCGTTTTTCTCCGTCGCACCCTTCATGACAGATGCTGCGCAAAAAGCCCCGCTCGAAAAGCGGCTGGAGATAGGAGCCGAATTGCCATTCAAAGTGCTACGCGCCTACGGGGTGCTGAGCGCAATCAAAACTGTGCTGATCGTGGCCCTCGTGTACGGCATATACTGGCTGGCAAAAACACACTGGGGAACGACCATCCCGATGCCGAAACTGGCCGTGAACGCGCTCGTATTCGCAGCCATCGGCTTCGGGATCGATGCTTTCTTGGGTTTTAGTGTCAGTAAGTTCGCCGAGATCAGAAGTTTCTTCCTGAAAAAAGCCTTAAGTGCTGTCGGTTCTGTGTTTGTAATGGCGGTATTCTGGATTTACTTAGCAGTCTTCAACCCCATCTACTTGTCTTGGGGTAAAATCGAGAATCTCCGGCGCACCAGCCGATTCGGCAAGGCAGTGGGGCGGGTGCTGGACTTTCTATTCTGAATTGAAAAGCCCACGCCATCAAGCGAATGATTTTCTCGATCATCCGCTTGCTGGCGTGGGCTTTTGCATCGTGAGCCGCTATCTACTCTATTGGAACACCCGCACGTAATCCACAATCATCCGCTGTGGGAAGTTCGTAGTAGCGTCCGGGTTGCCTGGCCACTGACCTCCGACAGCCACGTTGAAGATGAAGAAAAACGGCTGGTTGAACGGGTAAGCAGCAGGTGCAGTGGTGGCTGACGTGACTTGGTAAAACTGCACGTCATCCAGCAGCCAAGTGATTTTATCCTGCTCCCACACGATGGAAAAAACATGAAATTCATCGCTGAACTTGGCCGTGCCAGCCAGTGCCTTGGAGTTGCCGATGTACTGGTGCTGGCTGGTGCTGGCCCCGTAGTGGATGGTACCATGCACTCGATTGGGCTGACTGCCAATCAGTTCCATGATGTCAATCTCCCCACAAGCAGGCCAACTGGTGGTGCTGATGTTACCGCCCAGCATCCACAATGCCGGCCAGATGCCCTGGCCTTCCGGCAACGCTGCGCGGATGTCAATGCGGCCATGCTTGAACTCTTTTTTCCCCTTCGTGATGAGGCGCGA
>JAYSUY010000561.1:0-1597 GCA_043718855.1 Saprospiraceae bacterium
TGAGTCACCGCCTCACTGCGCCGCTCACTACGCCGCTCGACCCCGAACCCGTTTTCCAAAAACTCGTCGGCCTCAAAAAAGACGACTTCGACCATGCCCTCCGGCCTTCCCAGACCATGTCCATCGCTGCCCGCCTGCCCGATTCGCTCAACCTGACTGGGCCAGTGGGCTGGGGCCGCCACCGCTTCATGGAAGACCTCGAAGCCTGTGGCAAGGTGGCCGACGGCGTTCGCATCGTGCGCGTCAAACTCTCGACTTATTTCAGCGACTACGCGGCGTTTCTGCGCGAGGTGGCGCGGCTGGCAGAGGTGGCCGCCACTGCCGACCACGATTTGGTGGAACTGCTCCGCAACAGCGTCCGACAACACGGGCGGCCCATCCTATTCATCGTGGAAAACCCAGACCAGATGTTCCGCGACAAGCCGGGCATGGATGCCCGCTTCGACATGAGTTTCCTGCACAAACTCAACACCCTGAAAAACGCCTCCTTCGCCGCCCTGCTCCTGTCGTCCTACGAGCCGGTCAACCACCTCTCGTTCCGGGGTCAGACCTCGCCGCTGTGGTTAGAGCAAGTCGCGCTCAACCAACTTTCTTACGAAGACCTCTCCCACGAAGTGAGCCGCCGACTGCCCGACCTGCCCGATGACCTGCGGGATTTCATCGCAGCCCAACTCGAATTTGAGCCTCGCCAAACCCACGAACTGCTCCGCCAACTCCTCCAAAGCCTCGACGGGCGCAGCAGAGCCAGCCGCGACTTCATCGGCCAAGAACTCATCAAACTTAAACTAAAACTCTGACAGTCAAGATGGAAGCACAACAAGAAGAACCCGTACAAAAACCCCGCAACACCGCCGAACTGCTGCGGTGGCTGGTGTTTGAGCCAGGTTTGCTGCACGAATACTCCGACACAGTGAACGGCTGGCGAGCACGGCTGCAAGCGATGTGGCTGCCGATGTTGTGGATTGCAGTGGGGTGTTTTGTCATTTACCTGCTGTTCATTCTGCTCCTTGCAGGGCTTGATTTGCCGGGGCACTTCCCTAACCAGTTCAACGAGGTGGTGACTAAAAACTGGTCGGGCGAGTTTCGAGCGGATGTGCAGATGTACTTTGAAGTGAGCATCAGAGGGTTTTTATTCGGCTTGGTGGGAGGTTTGGCGTTCGGTTTGGCGTTCGGTTTGACGCTCGGTTTGACGCTCGGTTTGATGATTAGTTGGGTGGGAGGTTTGGCGCTCGGTTTGGTGTTCGGTTTGACGATCGGTTTGGTGGGAGGTTGGGCGCTCGGTTTGGCAGGAGGTTTGGCGTTCGGTTTGGCGCTCGGTTTGGCAGGAGGTTTGGCGGAAGATTTGGCGATCGGTTTGGCGATCGGTTTAGCGGGAGGTTTGGCGTTCGGTTCGGCGTTCGGTTTGGCGGGAGGCTTGGGCTTTCTGGTCAGCTGGTTGTTCTTTTATTACCGGTCCTATTTTTACCTGTTTTACACCCTGCGCGGTTTTTTCCAAAAATACTCGCAGATTCAAGGTTCAAATGCAACAGCCGGGGGGGGGGCTGCGAGGATAAAAGAAGGTGCTGAAAAGCGGATAACCGAGGTATTTTTGGGTGAC
>JAYSUY010000562.1:0-4315 GCA_043718855.1 Saprospiraceae bacterium
CCCAAATTGGAGGGCGAACTGGGCAACCGCATGACCTTTCAAGGCAGAGAAGTCGTCTGCTGGAGCATCAACAACTACCTCGGCCTCGCCAACCACCCCGAAGTGCGCCAAGCCGACGCAGAAGCCTCCGCCCGCTGGGGCCTGGCTTACCCGATGGGCGCGCGCATGATGTCGGGCGAGACCACGCAGCACCAGCAACTCGAGCAGAACCTGGCCCACTTCGTCGGCAAAGAAGAAGGCTACCTGCTCAACTTCGGCTATCAGGGCATCCTCTCCGTCATCGACTCGCTGCTCAGCCGTCACGACGTAGTGGTGTACGATGCCGAAAGCCACGCTTGCATCATCGACGCGCTGCGGATGCATCTGGGTAAACGCTTCGCCTACACCCACAACGACCTCCCCAGCCTCGTGAAAAACCTCGACCGCGCCAAAAAACTCACCGACCAGAGTGGCGGCGGCATCCTCGTCATCACCGAAGGCGTGTTTGGGATGCGCGGCGATCAGGGCAAACTCCGCGAAATCGCTGACCTCAAAAAGACCTACGGGTTCCGCCTGCTCATCGATGACGCACACGGATTCGGGATGCTCGGTGCTACCGGAGCAGGCACCGCTGAGGAGCAGGGCGTGACCGACGACGTGGATATTTACTTCAGCACCTTCGCCAAAAGCATGGCGCTCATCGGCGCGTTCGTGGCCGGGCCGAAGGACATCATCCGCTACCTGCGCTACAATATGCGCTCCCAGATTTTTGCCAAATCGTTGCCCATGCCACTCGTTGTAGGTGCGCTGAAGCGGCTCGAACTGCTGCAAACCCGCCCCGAACTCCGCGAAAAACTGTGGAGCAACGTGCGCTTGCTGCAAAGCAGCCTGAAAGCACGCGGCTTCGACATCGGCGACACAAACACCTGCGTGACACCGGTTTATATGCATGGCGAGGTGGTAGAGGCAATGGCGATGGTGAAGGATATGCGCGAAAACTACGGCGTGTTCTGCTCCATCGTGATATACCCCGTCATCCCGAAAGGCATGATCATCCTGCGCCTCATCCCCACCGCATCGCACACGGAGGAGGACATCCAAATCACGCTCGACGCGTTTTCCGCTGTGCGGGAAAAAATGCAGGCTGGAGCGTACAAGGCGTTCGTGCCGGAAGTACTGGCGTGAACACAAAGGCAAAAAAGGCAAGGGTCAAAAAAGCAAAGGGCAGTTTGTAAAAATTGCCTCTTGCTTTTTTGACCCTTGCCCCTACCCTACCCTTTCCATACCAGCACCCGTAGCGTCAGCCGGTCGCGTACCACCCGACCCACCAGCCCATCGTAGGGCGCATTGCTCACGCTATGCAGGTTGTTCATCCCGTGTGAATAAACAAATTCGGGTTGAATGCGCCATTTTTTAGCGAAAATCTCTACACCCAGCCCCAAGTCGAGCGCGACGCGCTCGCGGTAGAGGCGCAAGCGGTCAGTAGCATCGGGCGCAAAATTCCAGCCCAACCGACCGCCAAACAAGAAAGAGCCACGCAACGGAAAAGCCCTCCGAGAATGGTTAGTCAGTACAAAGTGCAGCGGCAAATCCACATCCACAAAGCGATAGCGCACCAGCCCATCGGGTCGGAACAGCACCCTGTTTTGGGCAACCGAGAGGAGTACTTCTGGCTGCACCCATAACCCGCCAACCACGGGCCATCGCCCAAAAACACCCAGACTGCTGCCAGCCGAAGGCCGATCGCTCAGCACTGCCGTCTGCTCAGGTTCCAAGCCATCGAGCGTCTCGATGCCCAATAGTTGCGACTCGAAGCCCAACATCGCACCAAAGACGGGCGATGGAGGCTTCTGCTGACCAAGCAACAGGGCAGACCACAGGAGTAGAAGGGCAAGCAGCAATTTTTTCATGGGAAAAGATGGATTCGTCTCGTTGCAAAGTCTGCACCTTGTCGCCACCATGACGAGCAACGTTTTTCCTCTGATACTCATCCGCGCCGCCGGGTTGCCTTTCCAAGCGGCAGAACCCCTGCGAGGTGATTTTTCCAGCGCATTTAACCAACTGATCCATCTGCAACAGCGGGAAAAAGCCCTGCATGAATCCGCGTTGCAAGCCTTGACCGAGACATTGCTGCGCCTGCCTAAATCACCGCTGCGCACAGCAGTGTACAACCTCCGCAAGGCCCTTTTCCACCACCGCACTTCGGGCATCAGGTTGGCTGAGCAGTTGCTCATTGGCGACTCGCTGCCACCCGGTAGCCACCTGCATACTGCGCTCACGACTTGGCAGCGGGCCTTGTCGGAAAAAAGCGATGCGGAACACGACATCCGCAAGACCCACGATCTGCTCACTAACGAGGGCTTACTTGCGTTACAAAACCTTGCTAAACAAAATGATACGCTGCGTCGCGCCTTGCTGTTTTCTAGCCATGACCTACTCCGTGCGCTGCCGGACTTCGCCCAGAAACCACTCCCAGATTGGAGTAAAAAAGAACGGGCCATCGCGCTTTCTGTGGCCGAATACCTAAGCCGAGCCGTGTTCAAGACCGTGCCGCTGAGCAGGTTAGGTACTGTAGGAGTATGGCGGTTCCCCACCACCGCTGAAAGGGTCGAGGATGAGGGCGTTGTAGATGAGGTCGGGCTTATCATCCCCAAGCCCATCGTCACCCCAAACGTCCAACTGCTGCCGCTGCTCTACGAGGTCCTGCTACGCGAGCCAGCGTTTCACCGCTCGCTGTCTGTGGGGCTAAATCCGTCCTTTCGAGCAGACAACAGTTGGCTGTACTTCGATGGCGAGCGCGAGTCTTTCCAGCACATGGAAGCCAACCGGGTGACGGACTGGCTGGTTGAAACCTTGCTCAAAACAGGCCGAAAATTGCCGTTCACAGACCTGCTCAACCGCTTAGAGCAAGAGGTGGAAGCCAGTGCTGAAAATCTACAAAATCTTGTTTTTGAATGGATTGACATTGGCCTGCTCGAGTGGCAATTGCCAGAACGGGGCCTCGCTCCGGGTTGGTGCAGCGGCTTGTACCAGTACCTCGGATTTTTACCTTCGGCTCATGTGCTGACTGATGCGGCTTTCTTGTTGCAGTGGCTGCGCACGGCGGCTCGCGCCCTGCCGTTCCAGACGATGGAGACGGCACGGGATACTCAGCAGGAGGCGTTGGAGCAGGTGCAAACATTTTTTCAAAAATACGACTGCTCGATGCCGCCACTCGCGGTGGAGCAACTTTTTTACGAAGATGTGGAGCAGCCTGTGCAGGCCAACGTGCCGCCGGAGGCAGTGCAGCAAATTATTGCAGACTTAGTCGAGTGTTGGCAGCAACAAGAGGCGCACCCACAGCCCCCTTTCCGGGCGAGGCTTTTTTCTTTTGCCCAAACAGTGCTCAAGCCGGGCATAGGGATGGATTTCTTGACGTTTTGCCGCCAGTTTTTAGCCTGGCATTTTTCTGAAAACAGAAATTTTTCACCCACTTGCGAAATGCCTAAGCACCAAGGCAAAATCGGAGCGGCAGTCCAGATATTTCAGGAAAACGGCCAGTACAGGGCAGTAGTGAACGGACTGTTTCCGGGCGGGGGCAAACTCTTCGCTCGTTGGCTGCACTTGCTGCCGACTGATTTCCGCGAAGCGGCAGAAGCATGGAACGAAACAGTACCCTTTGGCTGGCAGGGCTGGTCGAACGCTAATTTTCAGCCGCCGCTGGCGAAGCATGCGCTGGCGGTACCGGGCGGGCGGGCGGGGCCGAAGCCAGGCGGCGCGGTGCTGCCGTTGGCCGATTTTGAGGTACGGCTGAGCGAAGATGGAGTGCCGCAACTCGTTCACAACCAGTTGAATGAACCGATGGTGTGTACCGATCTCGGTTTGGAGGCCCCGGAGACGCGCCCGCCTGCGATGCAGGTGCTGTGGCACCTGACGGTGCCTTATGTTTCGTTGGAAATGCTCTTGCCGAGCACCACTGAGCGGCGCGAGGAGACTTGGGGCTGGCGCAATCCGCGCATCAGTTGGAAGTCGCTGGTGCTGCAACGCCAGGGCTGGGAATTGCAGCCCGATGCATGGAAATCGTGGAGCGAAGCCATCGGCCCAGACGCTGATTTTTTTCTGTTGGTGCGCCCCATTTTAAGGGAAATGGAGGTGCCATCGCGTTTTTTTGCGCACTTCCCGCTGCTGGGCCAGCCCCCTCAGCAGCTGGATTACGACAGCCCGATGATGATGCGCATTTTTCGAAAAATGCTGGCGCTGGGCGACGGCCCGCTGGTGCTGACGGAGATGTTGCCGCTCCCGGAGCAGTGTGTCACTTCGTCATCGAGTCAGTCGTCATGGTCGTCAATGGGGCTGC
>JAYSUY010000563.1:0-4315 GCA_043718855.1 Saprospiraceae bacterium
GCGGCTCAAGCCCGCCGCCATCGACCGCCTCCGCGGCATCCAAGCCGAGCTGCTAGAAAAATACACCGCCATGCTCAAGCCCGGCGGCCGCCTCGTGTATGCCACCTGTTCCATCCTGCCCTCAGAAAACCGCGCCGCCGTCGATAAGCTGTTAGCTAGCGGTGGTTTCACCCTCCTCGAAGAACGCCCCGTCTCCCCAGCCGCCACCGGCTTCGACGGCTTCTACGCCGCCGCGCTGGTGAAAAACCCAGCTTGACCCGTGGCCGGGAACACAGGAACCTGTATTCCATGAAAGCCACCCTCGACATTCCGGACGAACTTTACCGCCGCGTCAAGGCCCGCAGCGCCATGGAAGGCCGTCCAGTTAGGGCGGTGGCTGTGGATCTCTTCCAGAAATGGCTTGATGAGAAACATGAGCCTGCGATCGAGCGCGATGTTTCACTGAGTGATGACAACATGCCTTGGTTGGCGATTGCCCGCCGTTATGTCCGCGAAGACCAAAATCACGACATGGATGCGATCAAGGAAGCGATTGCGATCTGTTGGGGCACTGAAGTTGCGGAGAAACTCAACCTGAGCAAACCGTGAGTTTTGAGAAGGTGAGCTTGGACACCTCGGTGGTCCTTCGCTTGCTGGTGGGCGTTCCGGTAGATCAGGCGAAAGTCGCCAAGGATTTCGTGACCGAGCGACTTGCCCGGAACGATTCGCTGAATATCTCGGACCTCGTCCTCTCAGAAGCTTACTTCGCCCTACAAACATTCTACAAAATTCCTAAAAGCGACGCCCTTGAAATGATTTCGCTACTATCTGCACGGAGCGGATTCAACATCAGCCCGAATGCAGTTAATGTGCTTGCCATTCCGAACCTCAGCTCCGCGAAACCGGGTTTTGTGGATCGCTTGATCCATGGCGCGAGTCACGGCCAAGGGCACACGCTCGTTACCTTCGAAAAAGCTGCCAAAAAACTGCCCGCCACCCACGTTCTGCAAGTCTAACTTTTTACGGACCGCGAAATTCACTTCGCCCCTCGTGTTCGTCCCGCCCTATCACAAGCGAACATTCTCCAACTTGCACCCTGTTGCATTCATAATACAAATCCATCCATGACCCACATCTGGTGCAACGGCCAATGGCTCACTTCCCCCGATTTTCCCTCCTCGCTGATGGACCGGGGAATGCAGCACGGACTGGGTTTGTTTGAAACCATCCTTGCCATCGACGGTGCACCAATCTTCGCCGACCGTCATCTCGCGCGTCTCCAACAAGCGTGCGCCAGACTCGGCTGGCCGCTTGTCATCCCGGATTTTCATGAAACGGCGGTGGAGTTGTTAGGCCGCAACGGTCTCACCACAGGCCGCGCTAGAATCCGGCTCTCTGTCACTGCTGGCAGCGGCCCCATCTATAATCTAATGCCCGGTGACGACCGCCTCGTCTGGATGACCGCGCTGCCCGCCGCCGAGCCGCGCCCAGGGCCGATGAACACGCCGATGTCTTTGCCGTGATTGATGAAGTCGGCCACGATGAGGAAGTAGCCCGCGAAGCCCATGGTCTTGACGGTGTGCAACTCAAAATTGAGCCGCTCTTCCACTTCGGGCGTGATGTCGCGGTACTTTTTTCGCGCCCCTTCGTAGGTCAGGTGGCGGAGGTAGTCGTCCTGCGTTTGGTACTCCTGCGGCACCACGAAGTTGGGCAGCAGGATGTCTTTTTTCAGTTTCAAATGCTCGCACTTGTCCACGATTTCCATCGTGTTGTCGAGCGACTGCGGCACGTCGCGGAACAGTGTACCCATCTCGGCCTGCGTCTTGAAATAAAACTGGTCGTTCCAGAACGCGAAGCGCCCGCCCTTCATCACCGTGCCTTCTTCCACAAATTCTCGGATGGCAGGCGTGGCTTGCTTCTCGCCGGTGTTCACGCAGAGCAGGATGTCGTGGGCGTTGGAGTCCTTCTGGTCCACGTAGTGCGAGTCGTTGGTGCAGATCACTTTCACCTTGTACTCCTCGGCCCAGCGGAGCAGTACCTCGTTCACGCGGTCTTGCTCGGCCATCTGATGTCGTTGAATTTCAATGTAGTAGTCCTCGCCGAAGATGTCGAGCCACCACTCGAACTCCTTTTTCGCGGCGGCCTCGTCTTTTTTCAAAATGGCCTGCGGCACCATCGCCCCAATGCAGCAGGTGGTGGCGATGAGGCCCTCGTGGTACTGCAAAATCAGTTCCTTATCGATGCGCGGGTACTTGCCGTACAGCCCCTGGATGTAGCCCAGCGAGCAGAGTTTCACCAAGTTTTTGTAGCCCTCCGGGTTCTTGGCGAGGAAGAGTTGGTGGTAGCGCTTGTCCTTGTCCTCCTTCGTGAACACGCGCCGGTGGCGGTCGGTGACGACATAAAACTCGCAGCCGACGATGGGCTTGACGCCTTCGTGCTTGGCGGCTTCGGCCACAAATTGGAACACGCCGAACATATTGCCGTGGTCGGTGATGGCCAGTGCTTTCATGCCGTCGGCGGCGGCTTTTTTGAACAGGCCGGGGATGCTCGCGGCTCCGTCGAGGAGGGAGTATTGGGTGTGGCAGTGGAGGTGGGCGAACTGTGGCATGGGTGGTACTGAGTAAGCCGGAATGTTATTCCGGCTGTGTGTTGTGTGTATGTAGGCCGGAATGTTATTCCGGCTGTGGACTGCGTACTGTCGGAATAACATTCCGACTTACAGGTTGCGAGACCGCTTTCTGCCGGAATAACATTCCGGCTTACAGGTGCAGCAGCTCGGGTTTTGTGAAAGTGAACGGCCAGTCTTGCCATGCTTCCACAAAACCAGCCTTCACAGGGTTTTGAAGGATATAGTTCAAAATCCGATAAAACTCGCCTTCATCTCGCACGATGTGGTCGTAACTTTCTGGTTCCCAAAATTCTAAGCTAGTCCGCCCAAGAACTTGGTTGCTTTTGATGGCCGAGTTTTTCTTCAAATGCTGCATCACTTTGAACAGCACCGGCGCATCCGGCAGCAGCGTCATCATCATGTGGACGTGGTTGGGCATAATGGTGTAGGCGTTCAAATCGTACTGTTTCCCGTCCCGGTAATGCATCGCCTCTGCCACGATTTCTGCCACTGCCTGCTCGCGCAACCAATACGGCCCGTTCGGATTCGTGTCCAAAAACTCGTCTGTTGCCGCAAAAAGCCGCTTTTGTTCCACATACACGAGTTCGCGCCGCTCTCGTTCAGCCAAATCTTGCTGCCCTAAAATGCCGCGCTGTACCAATTCGTAATTTTCCCGCAGCCGCCGAAGCACCTCCATTGGCATAGAACCCGCCAGCCGAAACGTCACAAAAAATGTCGCTTCGGCGGGCTGGAAGTGCGGGAGTTTTCGGTGGTAGTGGTGGGCGGGCATGGGTCAGGTGTTGGGGGCTGGAATGTCATTCCGGTGTAGGGTCACTTGGGGTAGCCGAGGCAGTAGAGATGCGCTTTTGGATTTGTCTCAATTCTTGAATCATGGTTTGAATCACATCTTGCTCCTCTCCCTTTTCAGCGTACTGCAAGGCAGTGTTCAGTGCTTTTAGTTCAGACGGTATCGAGTTGCTAAAATAGCCTTCAAGTTCTACATTCACCTGATGGTCAATATTTTCCAAACCATCCAGCACAGCCTCGGCCCACGTTTTGGCAACATGACTTTCAAGCACGAAAAACTCCTTCTGCTGTCGAGATTTCCGAAACACAAAATGCAGGAGCCGTTCGGCAATGTCGGAATCCTCAACTTCCCTTGACCACTCTACTTTAAACTCGCCCAAAACTCCTGTGTAGCGGCTCAACTGCCCAGCACGTTTGGTTGGGTCAAACCTTGATTTGCCAATCTTGACAATGCCCGGCAGTTCGGGGTTGGAGAGGATGTAGACGTAGGGCATGGATGTTTTTTACAAAATGGGCGCCTTCAATTTCAGCAGCGCAGACTGATCCTCACGAGCGTAGATGATGAACAATTTAGTAGGCATGGGCGACAGGCAAAATTTCGAGCAAATTTAAAACAAAACGCAGGCGGCTTTGGCAGGATGTGGAAAACTTGCGGTTTCGATGCTCCAAGTCGGACACAACGAACTTTCACCCCGCCTGACGAGGTGCTACGTCAAATAAACAATTAGCTGTTAATCAAGAAATTAAACTCCTGGATGTTGTCGCTTTGCTCAAAGCGATGCCTAATGAGAAGGCTCTCAACCACTTCAGGCAAACAGGTATGCCTCAAGTCTACAAGGTGGAGCGTACAGGCAAATGTCAGCGACACTGAGTCGCTCGCAGTCGGCAGGATGAGGGAAAAGTAGCCGTAGCGGTTGGTGG
>JAYSUY010000564.1:0-4310 GCA_043718855.1 Saprospiraceae bacterium
TATTTATCGTATTGATGCTGCCAAACTAACTCCGGCGGACACGCTTTTGCTGACCAACACCGCCCACGACATGAGCATCTCCGCCGATGGCGAGCGGGTGTTCTGGCGGTTTGGAGATCGTGTGGAGCACTGTGACTTGGCTGCTTTTGAGCAACCCGATATTCTGGGGGTATTCGGTTTCAATGCATTTGCCTCTGCACCGCAGGGCCAGCAAGTCGTGTTCGCGGGCAGTTCAGTGAATTTGTGGAAAGGGAAAATGGGCAAACTGGCCGTCACGCTGAGGGGCCAACAGGGTGCAGCCTTGTCCGCAGCATTTTCCCCTAACGGACAACTCTTGCTCTCAGGAGGGAGCGACGGCAGAGCCTACTTGTGGTTTGAGGGCAGCACCTCGCCCCAGCAAAACCCCAGCCCGATGTTGGGCGATGAAGGGCACACCGCGTTTTCCCCAGATGAGACAAAAATGGCGGTGTGGGCAGAGCAGGACGCAGTGCTGTACAATTTTGACAACCTTCGCATGCACCGGCTGGGCCTCGCCAATATCAAGACCATCGCCTTCTCGCCCGACGGCAGTTTGATGGCCACGACCTCGAACACCGATTCGCTGATTCGGATATTGGACAGCCGAGGCAAAGTATTGACTCAGTTTGGCCTGCCCAGCATGGGTAAAAAGACTGTCGAGCCTGACAAGGAGTACGATGAGCCGTCGAGTAGCCCCGCTTTCTCGCCCGGCAATCGCCGCCTCGCGGTAGCCCTGCCCGACCACCGGCTGCTGCTCTATGACCCTCAAAACGACACTGCCTATGCGGTGCCGCACCGCCACCCCAAGCAAGTGTATTTTGCTTGGTCGCGTGACAGCCCCCGCTTGCTCACTTGGGGCGCTCAGGACACCTTAGCGTACCTCTGGGACGAGCGGGGCGTGCTGGTGACTACCCTGCGAAGCCACAAAGAGGCCATATCTTCTGCCTATTTTTTCAGTGGCGGCAAGCATATAGTCATGTCCGGTTCGGACGGGAAAGCGCTGTGGACGCTGGACGGCCGGTTGCTCAGCACGTTTCAGGGCGGGTTGACTACCTCTCCCGATGGGAAGCGGTTTTTGGTACATCAACAAGACAACGCAGTGGCAGTTTACACCGACAATGGCCACCCCATTGGGCTGTTGAAAAAAGGCAGGGAAGAGTATTGGATGGCCTTTTTTTTCACACCAGACAGCCGGCACATCATTGCCAGCCAATACGGCAAACCGATAACGGCGGTGTGGAGCATCGAAGGCAAGCAAGCTTTTGAAGTACCGGGCCGCTTGATTGGGGGGCCGCGCAGCATCCCTACGGAGCAATGCTTTTTCCCTAATGGCGACTTCATCACCGCTCTTCCGCTCTCCACAGGGGGCGGGCAAACGCTCCGCCGATGGGACAGCCGGGGGAACTCGGTGAAGATTTACGAAGGGTTCAGCGGGGAGAGCATCGGCACTTCGGTGTCTCCCGATGGCCGCTTTCTGCTGGCTTACGACGACCAGAAAATCTTAGTGTGGGATTCCAGCGGAACGCTCTTCCGCACCATACAGCCTACGGCAAATGCCACCTTGATGCAAGCTCGATTTTTGCCTAACAGCCTCTACGTCATCGGTTTAATGACGGACTTTAAGACCCCTCAGATATGGGCCATCGGCAAGGCTTTTGCCGACCAATGCCAGTCGCTCGGCAAGGCCGACCTGCTGCAAGCGGGCGCGGCGGTGAACCTCGCGGAGGTGCTGCGCTCGGACAATTCAAAAGATTTGTCTGAGATAGCCGAATACTACTTTGGCCGCGACGAATGGCCGCGCGCCCGGCAGTTTTACGAGCGGCTCGAGAAGCTGCGGCACAGTCCCGATGTGCTCCAAAAACTGTACGACATTGGCGAGAAAACCCGGCACCCCTACGCGACCGCGCCGTTCTACCAAGCCACTTCGTTTGACGAGCTCGTGCTGCACGCCGACTTTTTTTTCCAGAAAAAACAATGGGCCACCGCCCACGACCTCTACGAGAAGGCGGAGCCGATGAAGCCCTCGGCGCGCTGTCTCAACCAGCTCCACCGCTTGGCCGATGCCGATACGCTGCATCTGCGCCAGCCTTTTAACTTGGCCCGCTATGACCGTTTGGACGGACATTTCGCAGAGCTCTACGGCGCTGCCGACTACCTCGGAGAGACCGGGAAAAACCCGCAAAAGGCCAAGCAACTCTACGAAAAAGCGCTCACGTTCCAATTTGACCTCTACTTGCTGATCAACCTGTACCTGATGTGCCAAGCCGACAGCACGCCCTTCGACACGACCCGGTTCTTGGCGACCAACGAGCCGAGTTATCTTGCAGATGGCGGCAATTTCTTTTTCCGGGAGCGCAAGTGGGAGATGGCCCGGCAACTGTACGAGAAGTCGGAGTCCATCGAGCACAGACCCGATGTCTTGACTTCTTTGCAGGAGGTGGCCGACAGCATGGGGCGGCCGTTTGATTTCAACCGCTTCCTGAACACCACTGACTTGGATGAACTGGGATACTACGCCAAGGAATTCGAGCGGCAAGAAAACTGGGGCCGCGCACGTCAGGTGTACGAAACGATGGAGGCCAAGCGACACGACCCGAACAACTTGATTGGACTGTACACTCTATCGCTCAGGGATAAGCAGCACTTCGATTTTGAGAAGCGGATGCTCAGTTCCAATGACTCTGACGACCTCTGGGAATATGCCCGCTGCGTCGTGAACAGCCAGGGCGGCACCAGTAATTCCCCCCGAGACCGGGTTCCGTCTTGTCGGCAGGCCCTCCAGTTGGGGGAAAAACTGCTCCCATTGGACTCTACTTCGAGAGCCGTCAGATTCGTGGCCAATTGCTGCACCCGGCTCGCCTTCGCACTGCTCTTCGTGCCTTCGCCCGCCGAAGCCGAGGCCGCTCTGCTCCGGGCAAAAGCCTTGCGGCCCAGCCTGTACAACATATACCGGTACCTGCCCATCGCCCTGACCATGCAGGGCCGCTTCGCGGAAGCCAAAACCATGTACTTGGAATACTGTGACAAACCTCACCACAATCGCACCTACCGGGAGACTTTTTTGGCTGATCTGGACGACCTCGAAAAGCAGGGGGTGACGCACGAGGATTTTGACAAGGTGCGAAAATTATTAAAAAAGTAGGGGAAGCGGGGTTAACTTTTTTCTTTCGAAACATCCCCCGCTTTCTCCTCGTCGGTGTGGCCTGTGACCTCCTCCGTGTCAACAGCAGCCGTGCCGTCGGTTGGCTCAGCATCAGCCGTTTCACCTGAAACCACGTCATCGCCCACCTCATCGGGAGCCGCGTCGGCAGTCGCCTCGGCAGGCTCGGTGGGCGGCTCGTGCAGCATCGCATCGCGGAAAAAACTCCGCTGGAACAGCAGAATGCACAGCACCCCACAGGTGATGGAAGCATCGGCGATGTTGAAGATCGGGCTGAAAAACAGGTAACTGTCGCCGCCCAGCAGCGGCACCCAATCGGGTAGATGGATGGTGGTCATGGGGAAGTACAGCATATCCACCACGCGCCCGTGCAGGAAGCCGCCCAGCAGCTCGCCCTGTCCGTAGCCCTGTCCGAAGGCAGTCATTTGGGCGATGCCGTCGCCGTGATATGTGCAGGGATCGTTGAAAATCAGGCCGTAAAAAGCGCTGTCAATGATGTTGCCCAGCGCGCCAGCGGTGATGAGGCCGATGCTGTACACAAAGCCCATCGGGGCCTCGAAGCGGATGAGCAGACGGATATAGTAGATCAAGCCGACCACCATCAGGATGCGGAACACGCTGAGCAGCAGTTTGCCGTATATCCAATCGAACGTGATGCCGAAGGCCATGCCCTCGTTCTCGATGAAATGCAGTTTGGCCCACTCGAAGCCGAACATATTCACCTCCTCTTGGCACTCAAAATTCAGTTTGATGTAAAATTTTGTGAACTGGTCAATCAGGAGTACCAGCAGCACCAACAGTGCGACGCGAAAGCCTTTTTTCATGTAATTGCGGAATCAAAGTGCAAAGGAACGACGATTTGTACAAATGCTGGTGCAGCGATTTGGACGGAGGCTGGCTCTTGCAGCAGATTGAGTTGCTCCTTGCTCATTGCCTTGCCTTTTGATTCTTGATCTTAACACAAAAGCCAAAATACGCCAGAACGAGCGGGCGTTTTGGAAATCCGTTCTCGTTGATTGACAGGCAAAAACGTTAAAATTTGAAATTTCGGGACGAAAGATGGCTGCCCTCGTGCCGTGAAATCAGAAAAACCTACCTTCGCCCACTCGAACAAACAAAGCTTGGGCTGTTT
>JAYSUY010000565.1:0-1593 GCA_043718855.1 Saprospiraceae bacterium
CACGGTGCCGCCCGCTTGGATTTTTAGGGTGGGTAGAGTATTCTCGGTGAGGGTTTCTGTTTTCGCTCACCGTGCAGCTACATTTGCCCCTCAGGAAAAACCCTTTTTCATGCTCATTTTCAAAAAAGTAGCCGACCTGCAACTTTGGCTCGCCGGCCAGCGGGCCGATGGACGCACGGTCGGTTTTGCTCCCACGATGGGCGCTTTGCACCAGGGACACCTCGAGTTGGTGCGCTTGGCCAAACGCGCTGGGGACTTGGCTGTTGCCAGTATTTTCGTCAATCCTACCCAGTTCAACGATCCGAAGGACCTCGAAAAATACCCCCGCACCCCAGAGCGCGACATCGAACTCCTCATCAGCGCCGACTGCGATGTGTTGTTCATGCCGCCCGTTGAGGAGGTGTACCCGCAGGGGCAAAATCTCACGATTCGCTTGGATTTCAGGCAGTTGGAAAAAGTGATGGAGGGCGTGTTTCGCCCCGGCCACTTTGCGGGCATGGCTACGGTGGTGCATCGCCTGCTGGATATCGTGCACCCGCAGCGGCTGTACATGGGGCAGAAAGATTTTCAGCAACTGAGTATCGTGCGCGATATGCTGCGGCAGTTGCAGATGCCCATCGAACTGGTGATGTGTACCACCGTGCGCGAGGCCGACGGCCTCGCTATGTCAAGCCGCAACGTACGCCTCAGCCCAGATATGCGGGCCGCCGCACCCGTGATCTACGAAACTTTGATGTGGGCAAAAGCGGAACTGCCCCAGCGGCCCTGCTCCGAAATTCAGCAGGAGGCTTTGCAAAAATTGACTGCCACTGGCCTCCGCCCGGAATATTTCGACATCGTGGACGGCATCTCGCTGCTTCCGGTGGAGCGGTGGGCCGATAGCGCGTTCATCGTGGCTTGCACGGCCGCCTTCGCGGGCGAGGTGCGGTTGATTGACAATGTGGTGCTGCGGGGGTGATGGCCCTCACTTCGCCCAACTATACTGTGTGACAGGTTTGTCTTCTGTACATGACTCGTCTGACGACAAATTTGTTAGCCGAATCAAGGTGCAGAAATTGCCCATTCAGTTTCAAATATATACCACTGAACATGAAAAACATTCTCCTGCTGATCTTGGGCATCTTATTTTGGGGGTGCCAAAAAGACCCCGACCCACCCAAGCCGCCCGAAGAACAACTGCCTGCCGCCACTCAGGAGGGCAAGATGACCTTTGGCTGCTTGATAGATGGCAAGCCTTGGACTCCCAAAGCGGGGATTATACCTCCGCCAATAAGTGTAGATTATAATGAACTGACCGGACAGTTTAATCTACAGACTCGCAGGCATTTAGGCAATGATTTGACTCAATATGCTTCATCTTACAGTTTGTTTTTAACATCAGGCAACGTCAATTTGCCTTTAAAAAAAAGCCAATGGTCTGATACATCTTCATATTGCGCAGCCCTTTCTTCCACTGACCCCTTGACTGGAATAGGCTCAAAAGAGTTTTGGAATACAAATGGTGTTTTAGTCATCACGAAGTTGGATCGAATGGCCGGAATTATATCTGGAACATTCGAGTACGACGCATACAGCTCAGAATGTAAGGACACA
>JAYSUY010000566.1:0-1592 GCA_043718855.1 Saprospiraceae bacterium
GAAGGTGAGTTCGTGGATGTGCGGCCTTTTATTCCTACAGCCGACCCTTCGCCGAAGGGCAAAAAGCAGGTGGACGAAGCCAGTGACACCTACGACACAGTGGACTGGCTGCTCAAATTCGCAGAAAACAACAACGGGCGCGTGGGTGTGATGGGCATCTCGTATCCCGGTTTTTACGCCACGATGGCGATTCTGGCGGGCCACCCGGCCATCAAAGCGGTGTCGCCACAGGCTCCGGTGACGGATTGGTTCATCGGCGACGATTTTCACCACAACGGAGCGTTTTTCCTGATGGACGCTTTTTCGTTCTACTCTGGTTTTGGCAAGCCGCGACCCAAGCCGACGACGGAAAATTCGCCGGGCTTCCGCGATTGGAACACGCCAGACGGTTACGATTTTTTTCTGAAAGCAGGTGCGCTGCGCAATTTCAACGAGAAGTACCTGAAAGGTGGCATCCCGTTTTGGAACGATCTGACGCAGCACCCCAACTACGACGCTTGGTGGCAGGCCCGCAACCCGCGCCCACACCTCAAAAACGTGCTGCCTGCGGTGATGACTGTCGGCGGCCTCTTCGATGCGGAGGACTGCTGGGGGGCTTGGAACACTTACAAAGCCCTTGAAAATCAGAACCCTACGTTGCATCCGAACAGTATCGTGATGGGTCCCTGGGTGCATGGCGGCTGGGCGCGGGGCAAGGGCGACCGCTTGGGTAGTGTGGTGTTTGGCCAGCCGACGAGCGAATTTTATCAGCGGGAAATCGAGTTCAAATTCTTTGAACACCACTTGCGCGGCGAGGGCGCGATGGATTTGCCGGAGGCGTACATTTTTGAAACGGGCAGTAACCGCTGGACGACTTACGCCGCTTGGCCGCCGAAGGCGGCTCAACCGACGAAGTATTTTTTTCATGGCAAGGGCCAACTTTCGGAGGCGCAACCGATGGTACGTGGTGGCATGGACGAGTATGTGAGCGACCCGGCCAAGCCGGTGCCGTACACGGAGGATGTACACCTGCGCCGTACTCGCGAGTATATGTGCGACGACCAACGTTTTGCTGCTCGCCGTCCCGATGTGCTTGTGTATCAGACGGATGTGCTGAGCCAGCCGCTGACGGTGACGGGTACGGTGGTGGCCGACTTGTGGGCTACGCTGAGTACAACGGATGCTGATTTTGTGGTCAAAATCGTGGATGTTTTCCCCGATACGCTGAAAGGTGAGGAGAAAGGCATACCGATGGGCGGCTACCAGATGCTGGTACGCGGCGAGATTTTCAGGGGCCGCTACCGCAACAGTTTTGAAAAACCGGAGGCTTTCGAGCCGGGCGTGCCGACGCAGGTGAAGTTTGAACTGCCGGATGTGGCGCACACTTTCCTGCCGGGCCACAAACTGATGGTGCAGGTGCAGAGCACTTGGTTTCCGCTGGTGGACCGCAACCCGCAGCAGTTCGTGAACATTTATGAGGCTAAGGACGCGGATTTTGTGCCTTGCAAAATTCAACTCTACCGCGATGCTACTCACGCTTCTGGGCTGCTGCTGCCGGTGCTGCGGAAGTGAGTGGAGGATTGACTAATTCTACTTTGTTACTTTAAAAAAAT
>JAYSUY010000567.1:0-4296 GCA_043718855.1 Saprospiraceae bacterium
CCGAAAGGCGTGACGACGGTGGTGCTCAAAGCCACCGATGCGGCAGGCCTCACCAAGACCTGCTCGTTCAAAGTGACGGTGAATGACGCGCAGGCACCGGCCATCAACTGCCAAGCGGACATCGCCAAAAACACCGACAACAACCTGTGCAGTGCGGTGGCTACTTACACAACACCCACATTTACAGACAACTGCGGGGGCGGAAGTGTGGTGAAAATCAGCGGCCCGGCCAGCGGCTCGGCATTCCCGAAGGGTACCAGCGTGGTGGTGTGGCGGGCCACTGATGCGGCGGGCCTCACCAAAACTTGCTCCATCAAAGTGACTGTGACCGACGCGCAACTGCCCGCCATCACTTGCCCGGCCAACATCGTGAAAAGCAACGACCCGAACCTGTGCGGTGCCACCGCCACCTATTCCGCAGCCACTGCCACCGACAACTGTCCCGGCGTGGCGGCCACATTGCTCAGCGGTCTGGCGAGCGGCACGGTGTTCCCCGTAGGCATCAGCCAGGTGGTCTGGAAGGCCACCGACGCAGCGGGCCTCATCAAGACTTGCGCCTTCACGGTGCAGGTGAACGATACCCAAGCGCCCATGCTGATGTGTCCCGGCAACACGACGGTGAACGGCGGCGGAACCCCTTGCGGCTACCCCTCCGTGCAATTGACCGGGGCCAACGTGATGATGGAAAACTGCCTTCAATTCACCCTGACGAGCAATGCTCCGGCCAACCTCCCGGCGGGCGCGACGGTGGTGACTTGGACGGCTACAGACCTCGCAGGCAATGTGAGCAACTGCGCCTACACAGTCACGGTAGGTTGCACCACCGCCCCTTCGGGAGGAGAAAGCCGCTCTAAGGAAGTGGGCCTGAAGACATCAGATGATGTTGGCCCCGGCCTGACGATCGCGCCCAACCCGGCGGTCGGTCAGGTGACTTTGCGCGTGGATGGGCTTGGAGCATCGGGTGGCGAGTTGACGGTGTTCGACCCGCTGGGCCGCATGGTGTGGCGCAAGTCCATAGATGGTGCCACTCAACAGGTTATGCTGGATGTGAGCGGCCCAGAATTCCCGCAAGGCCTCTATCAGGTGCGGCTGAAAACGACTGAAGGAATGGTGGCGAAGGGGCTGGTTGTGATGAAGTTGTAGAAAGAAAAATCTGGGAGATCATAATTCTACTTTGTCAGATTAGAGAAAAATGGCTTGTCATTCCGCAGCGAAGCGGAGGAACCCACACAACCCAAGCCATTGAGGGGGCCATTGGGCTTGGGTTGTGTAGATGTCTTCACTTCGTTACGACATGACAAATCCAGCCTTTTTCTAATCTGACAAAGTAGAAATAAGGATTGGGCTGGAACAAGGGTACACATTGGGGGGGGCGGTTTTGTGTCCAGGCGCGGTAGAAGATGTCGGTGGGCTGGGAGAAGAGGCCGTTCAAGGCAGGCACAGGGTGAGGAGGAGCGCGTCGTGCACATGGCTATCTGTCCCAGTTCGTAGGCTACAGGGCAAAAGCACAGGAGAATATTAGGCAGGGATTTCAGAGGTTCAAGGGGCAGGAAGGAAGTTAAAAAAGCACGAGCCGCCACTGACAGGTCAGGGCGGCTCGTGCTTTTAGAGCCAACGAACAGTTTAAATCATTGTACTTTAACGAGTTGAACGTTTATTGTTCATCGCCCATCGTTTCCTTGTTTTCCTTCCTCTTCAAACTCGGCGGCCAAAATACGCAGCACCTCTTTGACAGTTTCTTCTTCCAAATCCGTGCGGCGCACCAGTTCGTCGGCATTTAGTTCGAGCACCTGACGGGCTGTATCGCAGCCAATATTTTTGAAGGCTTCGATCACCCAAGGTTCCATCACGTCGCTGAATTCTTCCAAATCTACGTCGTCGATTTCGTACTCGGCTTGGTTGCGGTACACATCTATTTCGTAGCCCGTGAGTCGGGTGGCAAGTTTGATGTTGCTGCCCGCTTTTCCGATGGCGAGGCTGACCTGATCGGCGTCGAGGTAGACGGCGGCACGTTTGGTCTCGTGGTCAAGTTCGATGTTGCTGATCTTGGCCGGCGTGAGGCTGCGCTGGATGAAGAGCGGGATGTTGGTCGTGTAGTTGATGATGTCAATGTTCTCGTTGCGCAGCTCGCGCACGATGCCGTGAATGCGGCTGCCTTTCACACCAACGCAAGCGCCAACTGGGTCGATGCGCTCGTCGTGGCTTTCTACAGCGACTTTAGCGCGCTCTCCGGGCAGACGCACGATGTTCTTGATTTCGATTACACCGTCCTCAATTTCAGGCACTTCGGCTTCCAAAAGTTTGGCGAGGAAGGAAGGATCGGTGCGGCTGAGCATGATGAACGGCACATTGTTGCGCATTTCCACTTTGCGGATAATGCCTTTCACCACGTCGCCCTTGCGGTAGTAGTCGCCCTTGATCATCTCGGTGCGCGGCAGCACGATCTCGTTTTTGGTTGCGTCGTCGAGTACGAGGATTTCTTTTTTCATGATCTGGTTCACCTCGCCGATCACCACGTCGCCGACTTGCTCGGAGTATTTGCGGAAAATCTCGTCTTTTTCCAACTCCATGATGCGCGACACCAGCGTCTGGCGGGCGGCCATGATGGCACGGCGACCAAAGTCATCGTTTACCGAGATTTGTTCGTAGCACTCGTCAGCCACGTTTACGGTGGTATCAATGGAGTGGGCCTCGGTAAGGCTCACTTGGCTGCGCTCGTCGGTGACTTCGCCGTCGTGTACCACTTCGCGGACGCGCCAGATTTCCAAGTCGCCATTGTTGGTGTTCACGATCACGTCGAAATTCTCGTCGGTGCCGTATTTTTTCTTGATGAGGGTGCGGAACACGTCCTCCATGACGCGCACCATCGTGGCGCGGTCAATGTTCTTGCCGCTCTTGAAGTCGGCAAATACATCTACTAAGTTGAGCATGGGTGCTGGTTGTTAGTTGCTGGTTGTCGGTTGCTGGGCGTAGTAAGGCGGTGACTTTGAGTCACCGCATCACTAACCCAGTACGATGGGTCAAAAAGCGAGTTTCACAATGGCTTTTTCGATGTTTTCAAAAGCGATGGGCGTTTCGATGATTCGCTCCACTTTTTTCTTGTCTATTTTTTCGGTTACGGTTGCAGTCAGCACGATTTGCTGGTCGTCAACGGATTGGAGTGTGCCGAGGTGTTGAACCTTATCTATAGTCGTGACGGCCAATGTACGCCCAATGTTGCGCGAGTACTGCCTTGGGAATTTGAGCGGGCGGTCAATACCTGGGCTGCTGACTTCTATCAGGTAGGTGATGCCGAGCCATTGGTTGACATCAAGGAGCGACTCTAAGTAGCGGCTGAGCTTCTGGCATTTCCCGAAAGTCATACCCGAATCGCTGTCGGCAAAAACGTAGAGTTTTTGTCCCGGCTTGAGTTCAATATCCACGGTGAAGCAGTCAGCGAAGACCTCGTCTGTGGTATATTTTTCTGTTAAAAGTTGGGCGATTTTTTCTGTGACTTCCATTTTGGACAAATCTGCCTATGCCGAGGCTTCGGCGGATAAATAAAAAAGGGAACCAGTGGTTCCCTTTCGCGTATTGACGACTGGATTTGATGGGTCAAAAGTAGCGCAAGTTTTTGGATTGCGCCGACATGGTGTCAAGTTTCCAAAAGTTTTGGCTTCTGCGAATCGGGGCGCACCGTGACTCGTTCATAGTTTATCGTTCATCGTTCCTACCCGTTGCTGCTCCAAAAATCGCAACATCGCAGCTCGGTACTCCGCCCCGCCCTGCGCCCAGATGCCGTTGTGTCCCGCGCCCCGCACCGTGTGCCACTCTTTTTGGACAGAAGCGAGGTGCTCAAAATTGATGCGACCAAAGGCCAGCGGGATGCGCTCATCGGCATCGCCATGTGCCATGAACACGGGTTGCTGGATGCGCTCGGCAGACTCAAAGGGTCTGACGGCGTAGGGGTCGAAGTGAGCGATTGCAGCAGACTTGTCGAGCGTGTGCCGGGCCAGCCAGTTGCTGCTGATGCCGAAGTAGTTTTTTCCGTACTGCTCCACCACTGCTTCGAGGCTGTGGAAGGTGCTTTCGATGATGCCAAATTGCAGTCGTTTATCTTCAGCCAGGGCTTGCAGCGCAACCGCGCCGCCCAGCGAGTGGCCGAATACGCCAAGGCGCAAATCTGGATGGCGAGCCAGCAGGGTGTCCACCGCACTCGACACGTCGTGTTTTTCCCGAAAACCGAAGGTGCAGTACTCGCCGCCGCTCTCGCCGTGCGCCCGCTGGTCAAGCAGCAGTGTGCTGATGCCCTGCTGC
>JAYSUY010000568.1:0-4295 GCA_043718855.1 Saprospiraceae bacterium
AATTTTCGAGAGAATCATAGTTCATGGTTCATGGTTCATCGTTCCAGCAGCGGATTCATCACCGCAAACCAAAGCGGCGGCAGCAAGGCCATCACGATACTGATTGGGTAACCGTAGGGCAGTTGCGGGCTTTCGTCTAAATGCCTCAAAATCTGGTATTTGCGCGTAGCCTTGAAGTGGTGATCGCTGTGGCGCGTGAGTTCGTAGAGCAGGATGCGGCCCACCTCGTGGTCGCTATTCCAAGAGTGCTGCGGGCCTACAGGCTCAGGCCGACCAGAGTCCAACAGGCGGCGGCGCAAGCCGTAGTGTTCCACATAATTGATGGTTTCCAACAGCAGAAAACCCACCACTGCCACGGCCACCGCGCCCAGCAGTCCTCGCCAACTGGCAAGGGCAAAAACGCCGACGAGCCACCCGGTTTGACACACCGCGAAGCGCAGCATCTCGTTGTTCCACGACCACAGCGGGCGGCCTTCTTTTTGCAAACGCTCCCGCTCAATGTCCCATGCGCTGCGCCAACTGCCCGTCACGGAGCGCCACCAAAACGTGTACAGGTTTTCGCCAAAACGCGCCGAAGCCGGGTCGCGGTCGGTCGCCACATGCTTGTGGTGCCCCCGGTTGTGTTCCACAAAAAAATGCTGGTACAGCGCAGGCAGCAGCAGCACTTTGGACAAAAACTGCTCGCCGCGCGTGTTGCGATGGCCCAGTTCGTGTGCCACGTTGATGCCGTTTGCGCCCACCACGATGCCCACACTGAGCGTCAGGCCAAGCAACTCGGCCGCACTAAGCGCCTGATTTTCAACTAAAAAAACGTAGCTGCCCACGATGCCGAACAGCAGCGGCACGTTGAGGTACAGCAGCCAATCAAACCAGTTGCTGTGCAAGCGACTGTCCTCCACTTCCGCCGAAAAATTGTCGCTGGACACAGGCGTGAACACCTCCAGCACGGGTACGATGACAAAAGCCAGCACCACCGTCGCCCAAGCCCAAGTGCCTTGCCACAGGATGGCGAGGATGGCAGATGCGGGTACGAGGTAGGCGAGCAGGTATTTCCAATCTTTCATGGTCGGATGATTTTAAAATTTTCGCACAACGCCACGAGGACACTACGGGATTGCAAAATCGTCGTGGCGTTGTGGCGTTGTGTGAAACCTGTGTCCGGGCACTTATTTCAGGCAAAGGTAAAAAATGAAGGCACGAAAGCCCACCGCTCCCGCTACTTTTGCACCTCGAAACCAGCCTCCGGCTAATCCTCCGCACTCAGTTCATGCGCGTCCACTCCGATTTGTCCCAACTTCCTGATTTTTGCAACGCGGTCGTCACTATCGGCTCCTTCGACGGCGTACACAGCGGCCACCAGAGCATCCTCGAACAGGTGCAGACATTGGCCCGCGAATGTGGCGGTGAGAGCGTGGTGGTTACCTTCGACCCGCATCCGCGCACCGTGCTGCGCCCTGACGACCACTCGTTTCGGCTCATCACCACCACTGCCGAAAAGATCGCGCTGCTCACTGCCAGCGGCATCGACCATGTGGCGGTGGTGCCCTTCTCGGAAAATTTTTCCCAACAGACGGCCTGCCAGTACGTCGAGGATTTTTTGCTGAAAAAGTTCAAACCCCGCTACATCGTCATCGGTTACGACCACCGCTTCGGCCACGACCGCGAGGGCGACTTGGCTTTTCTGAAAAAATACGAGGCACAGGCCAATTTCCAAGTGGTGGAAATACCCGCCCAAGTGGTGAACGACATCGCGGTGAGTTCTTCCCAAATCCGCAAAGCCTTAGAAACCAGCAACATTGTCCAGGCCAATCGCTTGCTGGGCCACCCATTCGCCTTCACGGGCACTGTCGTGGAGGGTAAAAAAATCGGGCGCAGCATTGGCTTCCCGACGGCCAATATGGAGATCGATGATGCGTACAAATTGAGGCTGCCGGAGGGGATATATGCGGCGCGGGTGAGGCGCGGCGCGGCGCTTCAACACAACCCCACCCCCGACCCCTCCCCTAAAAAGGAAGGGGTCGGGGGTGGGGTTGTGTTGAGGGAAGAGCTGCTTGCCATGCTCTACATCGGCACCCGCCCCACCCTCGAAGGCGAAAATGCACAGACGATAGAGGTCAATATTTTAAACTTTGATGGTGACTTGTACGGCCAGACGCTGACGGTGGATGTCGTGGATTTTATCCGCCCAGACAAAAAACTGGACAGTCTGGAAGTGCTGAAAGCGCAGATTGAGGAAGACAAAAAGGAAATCTTGAAGCGCTTGAAGGTCGAGAATGAAAAACGGAGGGCGGAAGCCGCGCCTTCAACCCTCAACCTTCAAACTTCAGCCCCCTCCGTCGCCATTGTCATCCTCAATTACAATACCCGGCGGCACTTACAGGAGTACCTGCCTTCGGTGCTGGCCCACAGCGCTGGCGCACGCATCATCGTGGCCGACAACGGCTCGCCCGACGACTCCATTGAATTCCTGCAACGCGAGTACCCGCAGGTAGAAGTGGTTGATTTACACCGTAATTACGGTTTCGCACAGGGCTACAACGAGGCCTTGCAGCGCATTCGTTCGGCTGGCACAAAGCCCGAATTTTACATCATCCTGAACTCCGATGTGGAGGTCGCACCGGGCTGGATCGAGCCAGTGCTGGCCGCCATGCAAGCCGACCCCAGCATCGGTATTGCGCAGCCTAAAATACTGGCTTGGCGCAGCAAGTCGCGCTTCGAGTATGCGGGCGCGGCGGGCGGCTGGATCGATTTGTTGGGGTACCCCTTCTGTCGAGGGCGCATTTTTAACCACGTCGAGGAGGATGCCGGGCAGCACGACCAACCACAGGAATGTTTTTGGGCGGCAGGTGCGGCCTTTTTTATCCGCGCTGATGTGTACCACGCTTTCAACGGCTTCGATGGCGACTACTTTGCTCACAACGAGGAGATCGATTTGTGCTGGCGTGTCAAGCGAGCCGGCTACTCGGTGTGGTGCATCCCGCAGTCGGTGGTGTATCACCTCGGCGGCGGCACTTTGGAGTATGAAAGTCCACGAAAAATCTACCTGAATTTTCGGAACAGCCTGTTCACCCTGCTCAAAAACGAACCGATGGGCAAGTTGCTCTGGCTCATCCCGGCCCGCTTGCTGCTCGATGGCGTGGCCGCTGGGCGGTTTGCCGCCAAGGGCCAGTTCCGGGCGATTTGGGCTATCCTGCGCGGGCATTTTTCGATGTACCGCCAGTGGGGTGAGGTGATGCGCAAGCGGCGAAATATTGCACAAATTGTTGAAAAAGAACGCATTGGCCCCAGCCGCAGCCATGTCGGGATGTATCGGAGCAGTGCCGTAGTGGCGCACTACCTGAGGCGAGTGAAAAACTTTTCAGACTTGTTTTGAGCAACTGGTGTTCCATTGTTGCCTGTGCGTAACAGGAGTGAGTAACTTTCAGAGGCCTTGCAAGTCATAATCCTTGGTACTGCCTTTGTGCCACCAACCTTCCACTTTTCATCCTTTCCCGATTATGAGTCGATTTCTATCCCTACTGTTTTTGGCTGCGCTTGCGCTGCCCATTTCCGCTCAAAAGACGAGCATCAAAATCGCCGACGCGAAGAGTTTTCTCCGCGACATCTTGGCGGCGAAGTATTCCAAATCTGACCAACGCTGGACGCTGCCCAACAGCAAACTCGTGCGTGACAGCTTCGGTGTGGAAGCCAACGGTGGCCTATTCGTCTCGGTGGACACCATCATCCTGCGCGATGTCGGTCTGGTAAAAGAGGCTTGGGTGCTTTTCACGGTGGAAGGCTATATGTTCAACTTTGCCCGCTTAGAAAAGAGCGACGCAGGCTGGAAAGTGAAAGCCCTGCGATGCCGCTTCCACGAAGGAGCACCAGGCGAGTACGCGCCAGAATCCTTTGGCTTTCAGATGATTGGCAAAAAAACGCTCGTCAGCATCCGGGAAACATGGTACGGCATGGGCATCACCACCACCCGCTGGCTGCTGTTCAATCCGCTTAAACAAGCCGCTCCTGCCGGGGAGTTTGACTTGGCCCGCGAAGGCGAAAAAGAGCAGGAACCCGAAGCCTACACCGAAATGACGACCATCGAAACACGCTATGAGGCCATGAAGGAAAGTCTGCCAGATATCCTGCTGACACAGCGGACAGAGCAAAAAACAAAGGGCAAGCCCGCCAAAACGACTGCCCGTACCTTGCGCTACCGCTGGAACCTCAGCACGGAATCGTACCAAAAAGTGGCGAAGTGATCGTGGTAGCACGGCGTTTACGCCGTCGGGACAAACGCCGTTTACGGCGAACTTCCA
>JAYSUY010000569.1:0-1589 GCA_043718855.1 Saprospiraceae bacterium
CGGACGAGTCCTGTATGCTCAACATCCTCAACTGGGCGGCACGTTTACGAAACTTCAAAAAGTCTATCGATTACCAACAGAATGAAGGTGCGTAGCACCGATGCTATTTGTAGCACTGATTTACCCCCTTAATGAGGTGCAGCGCACCGAAAATGTATCGGGAAAGGTGCCGGTGCGCTGCACCTCGGTGATAATTTGATCTATGGCTACAAATATTGCCGGTGCTACGCACCTGATTATCAAAGGAATATTCTGTGGATAATCGATAGACTTCAAAAAGTTTCGTAAACGTAGTCGGGCGGCCACTCCACCAATCACCAAACTCACAACTCATTGTAGTTCATCCTTTTCCGCAAAGCCTCCGTAAATTTCAGCATCGCCGCCCGCGAGGCAGGAGCCATGCCCTTGAACAGGTCGGGGTTGCGCTCCAAGCGACCCACAGGCAGCGCGTAGTAGGTGGCTTTGCCCCCCGCTGGCTTGTGGATGTAGCGCCACACCGGGATGTAGCCCTGCCGCCCTATGCGCACTTGCGGCGAACCTTTCGTTTTCAATAAATCCACCTGAAACAAGATGCCCCCGTCCGTATTTGGCTGCTTTTGGTTGCTGATAAAATTGCCCATCGAATACACCACAATCGCCTCTTTTTCAGTGCCGTTGGGCATCGTCACCCGCTCTTTTTTGATCGGCTGTACCACGTGCGGATGCGCCCCGATCACCATGTCGGCCCCGTTGCGCACCAGCAAGCGGGCCAGCCGCTGCTGCTCGGCATTTTCCTTCAACTGGTACTCAATGCCCCAATGCATCACCACGATGATGTAGTGCGGCTTGCGGGCGCGGGCCTCGGCGAGGTCGGCTTGCATGAGCGCGGTATCAATCAGATTGACCACCGTAGGCGCCTCGGTAGGGATGCCGTTGGTGTCGTAGGTGTAGTTGAGCAGCGCGATTTTGAAGCCGTTTTTGTACACCATGAGCGGGTAGGTGGTGTTGCGGTCGCGCTGGTCTCGGAACGTACCCGTCTGCTGGAAACCCAACTTGCGCACCGTTTCGAGGGTGCTAATCACGCCCGCGCCCCGGCTGTCGTTGGAGTGGTTGTTGGCCGTCACGAGGATGTCGAAACCCGCATCTTTCAGCGCACGAGCGAGTGCGTCAGGGCTGCGGAACATCGGGTAGCCGGTGTAGGGCGGCTTGCCGGGCAGCGTCAATTCGAGGTTGCCGATGGCGAGGTCGGCCTGTTCGATGATCGGCTTGATGTAGCGGAAGCAGGGCGTGTAGTCGTACTCGCCTTTGCCAGTGGCCGCACTCTGTATCTGCGGCGAATGGCCCATGATGTCGCCCGCGAAGAGCAGGCGCAGCGTATCGGTTTGGGAGAAAGCCGGGCGCGAGGCGAGCAGGCAGAGGGCCGCGAGCAGGGCTTGTCCGCCGAAGCCTGGGCGGAGGAGGGGAAAGCGTAGGTTCATGTTGCGATGTTTGGGGCAAAAGAACGGATTTGGGGGCATTTGTCGGGTCAGTCACTTTTGGGTGGTGTTCTGCTTTTCCTGCCAGACCTCTATCCACCACTCGATCTGCAACCCCACCCCCGACCCCTCCCC
>JAYSUY010000570.1:0-1587 GCA_043718855.1 Saprospiraceae bacterium
TAAAAGCGGCATGACCTATATTTTTATATCCTGTTATGAAACTCGTTCTTTCCTATTTTTTTGTCTTTTGCTTGCTGGGATGCCTATCGGCACAAAACAGATACGGCCATACATGGCTGCTGGGCTACGGCCCTAACCTACCAGAACAAAAATTTGGCGGCGTGTTGTTTGATTTTCGAGAGACTCCCGTAAAAATCACCTATCGAGACTTGCTGTATATGGGTAGGGAGGTTGGCCTTTCCCATGTGTGCGATGCAGAAGGCAATCTGAAGTTTTACACCAACGGTTGTGTAATGGCGAACGCCGAAGATCAACTCTGTATCAATGGCAAGGGTTTCAATGCCCCGGGCAACGCCTCTGAGATGAACTGTGAGAGCACCCCCACTGGGTATGGCTACCCCACCCTGAACAACTTGTTTCTGCCCATGCCCGGCTCTTCGAGCCAGTATTGCTACTTCCACACCCGCTTTGATTATCCAGAGCAGCCTGCTTATTTTTATCAAGTAGAGAGCCTGCTGTACTCGGTGGTGGAAGAGACGGCCAGTGGGCCAGACAAGGTGCTGAAAAAAAATGTACTCATCGCCAAAGATACTTTTTATGACCTACTGGCAGCAGTGCGGCACGGCAACGGGCGCGACTGGTGGATCACCTGCCCCCAGTTTAACTCCTCTGACGTGACTATGTGTCTGCTCACCCCCGAAGGGATAAAAGGTACTTGGGTAAACAAAATGCCGCTAAAATGGGCTGACAACTTGGATAATGAAGGGTCTCGCCAAGCAGTGTTTTCGCCCGATGGGCGGCTCTATGCTCGTACTGCCCTGAACAATGGTCTGCAAGTATTTCATTTTGACCGCTGCACAGGAGAGTTCTCCGTCGGGCTGCAACTGACTTTGCCTTTCGATGAACAGGCCGCAGTGGCAGGAGTGTGCTTCTCTCCCAACAGCCGTTTTGTCTATATCAGTACCGGGGTCAAGTTGTTCCAGTTTGACCTCGAAAGTCCCGATGTACAGGCCAATCGTATCCTCATTGCCGAATACGACGGCCATGTGGCTCCCTTTTGGACGACTTTCTTCCTGATGCAATTGGCTCCCGATGGCAAGATTTATATGAACGCCACCAATGGGGTGTACGAGATGCACGTCATCCACAGCCCCAATGCCAAAGGATTGGCCTGCAACATGGAGCAGCACGGCTTGGACTTGCCTGTTCATATTGGTGCTACAATGCCCAACTTTCCCAATTTCCAACTGCTTGACCTGCCCGGCTCGCCTTGCGATACACTGGGCATCAGCAGCGGGGTGGGCGGGCCGGTGGCTGTGGCGAAGGAGCCGCTCTCCATCGCCCCCAACCCGGCCAGTGAGCAGGTACAGATCGCCTGGGAAAACCCAGGGGCGGGCATTCTACGGGTGTTTGATGCAGCAGGTCGGTTGGTGTGGGAGCAGTCGGTAAGCAGCGGCAGCCAACTACACACGCTGGTGGTGGCCGACTGGCCGTCAGGATTGTACAGCGTGGCGGTGGAGTCGCCGGGCGGGGTCCGGCGAGGCGGCCGGTTTGCCGTAATTCGCTAAACGTCCCCCAGATTGGAGG
>JAYSUY010000058.1:0-6606 GCA_043718855.1 Saprospiraceae bacterium
ACCGCAAAAAATACACCCCGCTGGGCAGTTGGCTCACGTCCACCATCGTCTGGCCGAGTGGCTGACCCGACACGCTGCGCGACAGCACGCTGCGGCCCAGAGCATCAAACATCTGCACTTGGCCCTCTACTACATCATTGGTTTCTGACTTAAAAAACAGCGCGGTGCGAGCCGGATTCGGGAATACGACAGCATTTTTCTGTAAAAAATTTGCGTCGTGGGTGCCTACAATTTCCTGTAAATCAATAGAAAAGACCCCGCGACCGTGTGTGCCAGCGTAAAGCCGGCGGGTCTTCTGCCGCACTTTCAGGTCGAGCACGATCACAGCGGGCATACCCGTGCCGTAGGGTTGCCACTTGATCACGTCGGCATCGGTGTAAAACACGCCGATCTCAGTGCCCACCAGAAGGTAATTGGTCGTAGAGTCGTAGAGTACGCAGTGGACCGGCACGTTGGGCAGGCCGTTGGAAATATTCGTCCAGAGTTGCCCGCCATTCACAGTGCGAAACACTTTTTGGTTGTTGGAAAAACCGGAACGGCACACCCACATCCGCTGCGGATTGCTGGGGTGAATCTCGATGCGTGGCGCATCCTCGGTGCCGGGCAACACTTTTTTGGTCCAAATTTGCCCGCCATCAACGCTGCGGTACACCGTGTTGGCCCAAGTGGCGACGATGATGTTGGTGTCGTTGGGTGCCATCACGATGTCACGGAGTTTTCGCTCCACATCGCCGGTGAGGTTGGTCGTGATTTTTTCAAAATGGTCGCCCCGGTCGTAGGAGCGGTATACATCGTGCATCCCGACGAGGAAGGTTTTGGGATTCTGAGGGTTGAGGATGAAGGGCGTGACCCAGTCACCAGAGGGGTCGTCGGGAAGGTTGTTGGAGATTTCTATGTTGGTAAACCAGTTGTTGTCGGAGCGGTAAATCGCATTGCCGCCATAGTACTCGGTGTAGAGGATGTTGGCGTTGGTGGGGTCAATGATCTGGCACATCGCGTCGCCGCCGTTGGTGTGTTTCCAGCCGCCAGCCGAGTTGCGGAGCCAGCCGCCGTTGTCCTGCGAGCCTGCCGCAACGCGAAAAACCCCCGCTTCCGATACCGCAATGCGGTAAAACTGCGCGATACCGAGGCCGTCAGACAAATCAGCCCAAGCTTCCGTAGGCTCGTGGTAGCGGTAGAGGCCGCCGTCGTTGCAGAAGAAAATTTCCTCCGGGTTGTAAGGATTGGGCAAAATGTCGTGTACATCGGCATGGACTTCGGCATGTACGCCGTCGTTATACCAGTGGGTAATGGCATCCCAAGTTTTGCCCTGATCGAGAGAGCGATGCACCACTACCCCGCTGGTGTACACGATGTTGGTATCCAGCGATGAAAACGCGATGTGGTCGGCTTCGGGCATTGCTGATTGATCCTGAAACGTGAGGCCGCCATCTTTGGAGAGGTAAAAACGCCGACCGTTGGAGAAGCGGAGGCCGATGTAGTCGGGGTTGGCTGCGCTCACGTTGATGCGGATATCGTTCTGCGAGGTCGTAAAATTGGACAGTTTTTCCCACGTGTCGCCGCCGTTGGTGCTGCGAATGATTTGGCTCGTACCCCAGTAATCGTGGTGAGCGGCGTACAGGACGGAGTCGCTGCCCGTGCGGAATTCGATGTCCGTGTATTCGCCAGTACGCAAGGTTTGCCATGTGTCGCCGCCATCGGTGCTGCGGATGATACCATAGTTGGCCGCTGCCAGCAGGATGTTGGGGTTGGTCGGGTGCATCACCACGTTGTAGAGCACCCGGTTTTGGGCTAGCGTCCAGTTCAGCCCACTGGGCGACCAAGTCTGGCCGCCATCGGTGGATTTGTAGATGCCGAGGTTGCGCATCCACCAGCCGCCCTTGTCGCCGAGCGAAATGTAGAGCGTGTCGGGGTGCTGGTGGTCGATGAGGATGACGCTGACGGGCAGGTAGGGCAGGCCGTCACCGAGCGCGTTCCAAGTTAGGGCACCGTCGGTGGTTTTCCAAATACCGCCGTCGGGGGTGCCGATGTAGAGCGTTTTCGGATCAGTGGGGTGGATGGCCACGTGCTTGGTGCGGCCCATGCCCCAGTACCCACCATTCGGGTTCTTAGTCGGGCCTTCATTTTGCCACATACCGCCGCCGCCTCGGCCCTGAGCAGCCCCGTTACCAAAGTATTTTTGGCTTTCGATCCACTGCGCAGCGGGTTCCGGGAAACTGCCGTCGGCGTTTACGCGGTCGCGCCAGTACCATTTCCAACGCTCGTATTTTACCTGCGGATTGTCCCAACATTCAGCCTCGGCCTCGCTGGGGCGGTAGTCTTTTTTGAAATACGCATCGAGTTGCTGACAGATGTCGTGGTAGTTTCTCGATGTGACTTGGACATTGATGCTGGGTAGCGTCTGGCCGTATAAGTAGTTGAAAATGAGGAGCAGGAGCGGGAGGAGGAAAGATTTTTTCATGTTGAAAGCCAATTTATTTCGGCAAAAATAGCAAGCCGGAGGCTTGCCGGTGGGCGGGTTTGGAGGTTTGATGATGGAGGACGGTTTTTGTGCAATACTGTAACCGCTCCTACAGCAATCGTCCGACGACAAATTCGTCGGACTATATGACACGCATCGTCCGACGAATTTGTCGTCGGACGATTGCTAAAAGGAACGGCTAACCAGTTGCCCAATTCTTCATTTCCGTGCCACAGCGATTCTCGGTTTGCAGGAACGAGTCGGAGAGGAACGAGCAGGTGACATCTCAAAAACCAGCCGAGATGTCACCTTTTTCGTGCCTCAAAAGATGACACCTCTTGCAAACCGAGAATCGCTGTCCCTGCCACCACTCAATGTCAAAAAGTCGTTTTATGAGCCGCAGGCTGCCATTTTTTCAGGCACACCTGCAGTTTTTAGATTTGGAAATAAATTTGCCATGCTGCAAGTCTGCCGATTCCACAAATCCCCAACTCAACCCCACCTTCGTCGAGGCTACGGCGGGTAAAAAATCCTCCATAAAAAATGACCTACGATAATTTCACCATCAAGGCCCAAGAAGCCATCCTCCAAGCCCAGCAGATCGCTGCTGGCTACGAGCAACAAAGCGTAGATACGGCTCACCTGCTGAAAGGCATGCTGGCTGCCGACGACTCCGTGACTGACTTTTTGCTGAAAAAAGCGGGTGTCAATATGCCCACTTTCGAGCAAGCGTTAGACAAACTCATTTGGGAAACCCCAAAAGTACAGGGCGCAGACAAGCAGTACCTCACCAACGAGGCCAATAAAGCCATTGCTGCCGCTAAAACCGTCCTCAAGGATTTTGGCGACGAGTACATCTCCCTCGAACTCCTGCTGCTCGGCATCGTGAAGGGCAACGACAAAGCCGCGCGACTCCTCCGCGAGCAAGGCGCGACGATTGAGGTGCTGACTGCTGCCGTCAAAGAACTCCGCAAGGGCCGAAAAGTGACCGACCAAACCAACGAGCAGGTGTACAACGCCCTCCAAAAATACGCCATCAACCTCACGGAAATGGCCGAAAACGGCAAACTGGACCCCGTCATCGGGCGCGACGAGGAGATCCGGAGGGTCCTGCACATCCTGAGCCGCCGCAAAAAAAACAACCCCGTCGTGATCGGCGACCCCGGCGTGGGCAAGACCGCCATCGTGGAGGGCATCGCTTGGCGCATCGTGCAGCACGACATCCCGGAGACCCTCGCGGGCAAGAAAATTTTTAGCCTCGACATGGCCGCGCTCATCGCCGGGGCGAAGTACAAGGGCGACTTCGAGGAGCGACTCAAAGCCGTCATCAAGGAAGTGGTGGACAGCAACGAACAGGTCATCCTGTTCATTGACGAGATACACACGCTGGTGGGCGCAGGCGGCGGCCAGGGCGCTATGGACGCAGCCAACATCCTGAAACCCGCACTCGCTCGTGGCGAACTCCGCACCATCGGAGCCACGACTTTGGACGAGTATCAGAAATATTTCGAGAGCGACAAAGCCCTCGAACGCCGCTTCCAATCGGTGTACGTGGACGAACCGAGCGTCGAAGACACCGTCTCCATCTTGCGCGGCATCCGGGAGAAGTACGAGAACTACCACAAAATACAAATCCTCGACGAAGCCCTCGTGGCTGCTGCCGAACTCTCCCACCGCTATATTTCGGAGCGCAAATTGCCCGACAAGGCCATCGACCTGATTGACGAAGCCGGTGCAAAACTTCGCCTCGAACTGGACAGCGTACCAGAGGAGGTGGACAAACTCGACCGCCAAATGCGGCAGTTGGAAATCGAGCGCGAAGCCATCAAGCGCGACAACGACGAGCGGAAATTAGATGCGATGAACCGGCAGATTCAGGATTTGAGGGAAAAATTAGACGGTTTGAGGGCCAAATGGACTTCTGAAAAAGAAATCGTGGAGGCCATCCAGACCAGCAAGCAAAAGTTGGAGGAGCTCCAAATTCAGTACCAACGTGCTGAGCGTGAGGGCAATCTGGAGGTGGCCTCTAAAATAAAATACCAAGATATCCCGGCTCGTGAGGCCATGCTGCAAGCAGCGGAGGAGAAACTCGCCGCCATCGCACCGGAGAATCGCATGACCACCCAAACCGTGACCGCCAACGACATCGCCGAAGTGGTGGCCCGCTGGACGGGCATCCCACTCGCCAAAATGATGCGCGGCGAGAAAGAGCGGCTGCTACACCTCGAAACCGAGATGCACCAGCGCGTGGTGGGCCAAGACGAGGCGGTTACCGCAGTTGCCGATGCCGTCCGCCGCAGTCGGGCCGGGCTGAGCGACCCCGACAAGCCCATCGGTTCGTTCATTTTCTGCGGCCCTACGGGAGTGGGCAAAACCGAACTGGCTAAGGCATTGGCCGATGTGCTGTTCGACGACGAAAAGGCGATCACACGGATCGACATGAGCGAGTACCAGGAAAAACACAACGTCTCGCGGCTTGTGGGTGCACCTCCGGGCTATGTCGGCTACGACGAGGGCGGCCAACTCACCGAGGCTGTGCGCCGTCGCCCGTACTCCATCGTGCTGCTGGATGAGATCGAAAAAGCCCACCCCGACACCTTCAACGTGCTGCTGCAAGTACTTGATGATGGCCGCCTAACCGACAACAAAGGCCGCACCGCCAACTTCAAAAACACCATCGTCATTATGACCTCCAACCTCGCCAGCGACCGCATCATGGAGGCTTTCGAGGACTACGAGGCAATGCCCGACAAGCGCAAGCACGAGGTGTTCGAGACCGCCAAAGCCGAGGTGATGGATGCACTAAAAATGACCTTGCGCCCCGAATTTTTGAACCGGATTGACGAGATCGTGGTGTTCCATCCGCTGCAAAAAGACCAGATGGACGAGATCCTGCACATCCTGCTCAAAGACGTACACGCCATGCTGAGCAAGCAGGAACTGAAACTCGAACTCACGAAAGATGCCGCCACCGTGCTGGTGGAGCACGGCTTCGACCCGCAGTTTGGTGCCCGTCCGCTCAAGCGCACGCTACAGCGCGAACTCATCAACGAACTCGCCAAGCACCTGCTCGCAGGCAATTATGTGAAGGGTGACACGGTGCTGATTGATGCTGACGGGGCGGGGTTGTTGTTTGGGCGGAAGTCAGTGGAGAGTGGGAAGGAAGTGGTGACGAAGCGGCTGGCGGAGGTGTGAAAAGACGGCAAGGCAATAATTTGTTTTGCCTAAGCGAAAACCTGTTCTATTTTTGCCACAAAAATTAGCAAATACCCTCTGGGTATAACATGGTGAGCAACGATACTTCTGGGTTTGACCTTTTTTTAAAAAAATTAGGGTTTTCACCGCTTGGCAATCAAGCAGGGAGGTATGTTCATACCATTGAAATCACCCATAACCAGAAAGCCCATGTTGAGTTCTTGTACATCCCGACCTCTCCTGAATTTACTGCCGAAATAGTCCGTGAGCATCGCCGAATTTGGAATTCCAACAATTCAGAGGCTTTCGTGGTAGTCAGCGATGACAAGTCCCACGTTTTCAGTTCAAAGGTAAAACCCGATGAGCAAAAGCCCCTGTATGGAAAAATTGAGTCGTTTACTTCGGGAATAAACACGGAGGTTGACCAGAAAATGCTGGAATGGCTGTCCCATCCACAGATGAACGCGGGCTACTTCTTTGATTTTGTTCGGGAAAAATCCAAGCGAAACCGAGAGCAGGAAGTGGACAAAGACCTGTTACTCAATCTGATTGCCCTTCGCCAAGATTTAATAAAAATAGAAAGCGGCCAGTCAGTCGCCGATTTGCTGATTCTGCGCTGCCTTTTTCTGAAATATCTGGAAGACCGAGGTATCTATTCTGCAGGCTACCTTTCTAATATCCTGAGCGGTGGGCAGCAAATCCTTTTGCTGGATGCTTTTGAGGCAGTAGGGAGAATAAATGGTGACATCTTCAAAAATGAACCGCTTTCCAAGACTGACATATCAGGGGCACACTTGGCGCAATTGCATCGCTTTTTTGCCTCAGATTACCGAACCGGGCAAGGGACGCTCTTCCCCTACCAGTTCGAACACATTCCAATCCAGCTGATTAGCCATGTTTATGAAGCTTTTTTGAGCAACGCGAAGCGGCAAGGCAAGGGCATTTATTAC
>JAYSUY010000571.1:0-1582 GCA_043718855.1 Saprospiraceae bacterium
GCAGGCCGGAAGGAATTGCCCTCTTTTTCGTGCTGCAACTGCTCAAAATCGAGTTCGAGGGTGACATCCAGTGCGTTTTCCTGAAAAAAATACTGGAACACGGTGGGCAGCCCGGTAGAGTCACGCGAAAGCGTATCGGTGGTTTGGGCAGCAGATTTTGAGGAAAAAACGCCGAAGGCGAGGAGGAGGCAGAGCAGTAGTTGCTTCATCAGTACGTTTTGTTTGTGCCAAAGGTAGGGAAGTACTGAGTTTGAAGTTTGAAGTTTGAAGCATAGCCCTCCTTCGCGCTTCGGCGGGTAAAAGACCGAAGTTTGCCCCCACCTTTGCCACAAAAACGCCATGCAGAAACATAATCTTCTCGTCCTGATATTTTTTGTGACCCATGCTTGCGTCTGCCGGGCCGAACTCCAAGCCCCGAACTTCAAACTTCAAACTTCAAACTTTAAACTCCCCGACTCCCTCCGCCCACTCTTCCGCCTCCCAGTCGCCGCCCGCTACGCCGCTGCCGATCATCTGGGCAACACCTACGCTGTCACGGAGGCCAACGTGCTGGAAAAATACGCCGCCGATGGCCGCTTTTTGGTGCGCTACAGTTCCAACCGATTGGGCCAGATTGCTTCGCTGGATGTATCGAACCCATTGAAAGTGCTGGTGTGGTACGCTGACTTCCGCAGCGCGGTGCTGCTGGACCGCAGCCTGACGGTGTTGGGTGAAATCAACTTGATTGCTCTCGGCTACCCAGATGTCCGCACGGTGGCTGCTGCTTCCGACGGCAACCTGTGGCTCTACGACGAGGTAAATTTTCGGCTGCTGAAAATCACGCCCGAAGGCGAAAAACGCGCTGAAAGTCAGTCGCTCAACCTATTGGATTACACGCCTCGGCAGCCCACTGCGCTGCGGGAGCAAGACAATCGGGTGTGGCTCGCTGACGCTGTGGCGGGCTTGGGCCTGTTTGATGCGTTCGGCCAGTTTGAGCGGGCGCAGCGGCTGTCGCAGCCAGTGTCGGACATCCAAATCATTGATAATCAAGTTGTTTATCTCTCCGACAGCAGCATTGTGGGCGAACGATGGCCGCTACCTCAAAAGGCTGAAATCATGTTGCCCACTGCCCTGCGCCCGCTGCCGAAGTGGCTGGGGCCGAGGCGGCTGTTCGTGCGGCAGGAAGACGGGCTGGAGGTGTACGAGTGGTGAGGTAGTGAGAAACGAGGGGCGAGATGTGAGGTGCAAACCTTTCGTCCGCCAACGGCGGACGAAGGCGGGTAAGCCCTCCTTTGCGCTTTGCGCTTCGGCGGGTAAAGCAGCGAATGGAGAAGTTGCCCCATCTTGGAGTCTCAACAGACAAAGCAAAGTCAATTCTTTAATCAGGTATCACCAAAACTACTTAACACGACAGCGGCTCCAGAAGTGGGGCCGCTGTTTTTTTAGCCTCACCCCCCGGCCCCCTCTCCAAAATGGAGAGGGGGGAGGAGCGAAGCAGAACGTCGCGCTATCTCTCGTCTCCCCTCTCCAAAATGGAGAGGGGGAGGAGCGAAGCAGAACGTCGCGCTATGTCTCGTCTCCCCTCTCCAAAATGGAGAGGGGA
>JAYSUY010000572.1:0-12587 GCA_043718855.1 Saprospiraceae bacterium
TTGCGCCTTCCACGCGCCTTAATGGGCAAGAAATCTGCCTCGTCTATTCGTACGCCATCAACCGGATGCGGCACTGGCCACAGCCAACCAGCCCCAGAGGGGCGCAGCAAAAACAGACCTCTGCTACGCCCCGCTGGGGCTAAAACCTTCTGGGGGCAATCTTATCTACCGATGCTGCGCCCCGCTGGGGCTTCGCCACAGTTTAAAACCCGCTTTCCAGATTTGGTGCGTTTGCCATAGCCAGTCTCAGGGGAAAGGTTTTTTAAAAAAAGCAAGCCTCGCACAAAGCACAAGGCCCCGCTCGAAGCGATTCGAGAGGGGCCTTGTGCTTTGATTTTCGGTCGTCCGCAATCAAGCGAAGGGACTACAACCATGCTGCTGGACATTTTCCACACAACGCTACAACGTCCAAAGTGCTTAAAATTAATTCGTTGTGTCGTCGTGGCGTTGTGTGAAACAAAATGTATGGAGTGGTATGGACTACAACTTAACCAACTTGGTCTGCCAGCGCCCACCATCTTGGGCCACGATTTCAGCCAGATACACCCCCGACGGCAAGCCGCTGAGGTCAATTGGCGTGGTGGTACCCGTAGTTTCAGAGCGCATCACCACCCGGCCAGCAGCATCAGTGAGCGTCAGGGTAGCCGAACACTCATCGCAGCCCAGCACCTGGAGCATGGCTGTGCTGCGGGTGGGGTTGGGGTAAAGCAGGTAAGCGAGGCGAGAGCCCGGCAAGGCCACCGGCACCGTATTCGAGTAGGCGTGGGTACCGTCAGTGTCTAACTGCCGGAGGCGGTAGTACAGCACCTCAGCACCAGTGCGTAGTGCTTTTTCGTCGTCGAAATAGTAGGGCTGCGGTACGCTGATGGTGCCACGCCCCGGCACAAAACCTATTTTTTCAAAAGAAACACCATCGGCAGAGCGCTCCACATCGAAGCCCCGATTGTCGCGCTCGGCAGCGGTGGCCCAGGTGAGCGCGGCGGCTTTTTCGGCCCATTTTCCGCTGAAATACAGCCACTCCACAGGGGCCACCGTGGTCGCATTGGTGAGGGCAAAGCCCGAAAACTCAGTGAACGTGCCTTTGTAACTGTAGTAGGCATCGGGCGTAGCGGCTGGCCCGAAGGTGGCACGGGTGATGGTGGTGTTGATGCTGGAGTTGGCGGCAGTAGCATCAGCAATGGGGCCACTGCTTTTGAGGATGTTGAGTGAACCAGTACTGCCGCCCCATGCAGTCATCTCGGCTTTGCTGAAGTAGAGCGTGATGTCGTAGGTAGCCGAGGGATTGCTGGCCGTGACGAGAAAGGTTTTTGTGCTGATGAGGAAGCCGGGCAACCAAGCAGCCGATTGATTTCCATTGCCCGCCCGATCAACCTTGACATTGATGCAGCCCACGTCGGTACCGGAGTTCTGCTTTACGGCGACGATGAACTCGTTTTGCTCATCCTTAAAATATGCAGTCTGCCCGTTTTTTAGGTTGGTATCGGCCTCATCGTTCAGCGTGATGGCGATTTCAGTGCCTTTGTAGAGGCGAGTGTTGGGGCGAAAGGAGAACCACGACTGACCGGTATTCGGGAGCGAGCAGCCGGAGCCGGAAGTGGCCGATACAAACCGCGCGGTCGGGGTGCCTACGCTGCGCACGTTGTCGTTGCCTGTGCCGCTGGCGTTGTCATAGCAGAATTCGATGGCGACGTTGGAGGTGCCGTTCCAAGCGAAGCCCTGAGTGTAGTTGAATTTGTTCCAACCTACGGCTGTGGTGTGCGATGCGCTGTACACGGTGGTGAACCCCGATGTACTTTCCAATGCCGCAGTCGAGTTGGTACCGAGCGTAGTGTACTTCATTTTGATGGTGAATCCGCTGTATGGCTGGGTAGAGCCTTTGGAGGTCACTTCGAGGGCCAGTCCGTTGATGATGTCGCCGCTGACAAACCCGGCTGCGGTGAGTTCTGCCACGCTGAACACGATCTGCGAGCGGCAGTCCGACACGCTTCCCCGGAAAGGCGCAGAAATACCGGTATTGCCGCCGCCAATCAGCCCGAAGCGGTAGTAGTCGGTGACCGGATCGAGATCGTTGCTGACGAGGGTGATGGTAGTAGTGTTTTGGTCGCCGGCCAATGTACCCGTGAGATCGAGGTTGATTGTCTCGTTGCCCTCCACAATCGCGTCGTTCCAAACGCGGATGATGAAGTTGACGGTTTGCCCAGTAGAGCCTGCAGGAAAGTTGACCGTGTTGCTGGGGATGTCGAAATCTAAGTCTTCGGTGGCTGTGCCGCCCGTGACGGACACGGTGACGCTGCCGCCTGCTGTGCTGCCCGAATAGGTGATCGGGATGCTCAGTTCGGTGTAGCCCATTTCGCAGGAAGGCTCGCCCGCGCTGAGGTAGGTGCTGCTGGTCCACTCTGCGCCCGTGTAGGTGGTGGATTCAAAATTTGCGCCGCAAATGGACAAGCAGGAAATGGTGCCGAGAAAAGCGTTGAGGTTGGTGATGGACGCTGCCGACCAAGTGGTGGAGTTGTTCACCGAAGGGGCCATGATGAAGCCAGAACCAGCGCCGTCGTGGTCGCAATCGAAGTTGTGGCCGATCTCGTGGGAGGTGAGTACCCGCAGTTGCCAGGCGGAGCCGCTGGGGTTACTGCCCAAGTAGTCTTCCAAAATATGGTAACGGCTGTTGCCGCACACGGTACCGACCCAAGCCAAACCGATCGTGCCGCAGTTGCCTTGAAAGCAAAAATTGCGGGTCGTCCACAGTTGGCCCAGATCGAACGTCACCCCAAAATTGGCCGCATTATTACCCCAGGTCGTAAAATTATTGAGCAGCACCTCTGCATCAGTGCTGGCGGTGAGTGCCACATCCAGCGACGAAGTTGTGGTGGTGCTGACATACTGCGTGGCGATGAGGAAGTAAATCTCGTCGTCGAAGCCGGTGTCGTAGTCCGTGCCGACCGCATTCATCACGCCGATATTGTGGGTTTCCACAGCAGCCACCGTGCCGTAGCGCACGAACATATCGTGGGCCGAAGCGATGGCGAGTTCCACATGCTTGCACTGGCCCACCATGTTTTCGGACCGTTCGGGGTTCTTTTTGCGGTTTTCTTTGGTTTTTTTCTCCTGCGCTTCCGTCACCCCGCATTTCAATTCAGGGTTGGGCAGCACATCGCTGGTGCGGTACACGATGTAGCGGTCAGCCACCGTGCCGGGCAGCAGATCGCTCAGCGGCTCCACGAACCAGATGCTTGCCCCCACTTGGATGCTGCCGAAAATGAATCCGTCGGCCACCGTCAGCCGCACATCCGACTGCGAACTGCCGACCACGCGCCCCTTCCAAGCGATGTCGCCAGGGCCGGGCAGTTCCGTGATTTTTTGCCCATCATCCACCCGCAGACGGTAGGTTTCGGGGATGAGTCCACTCGAAACAAGGGCCAGCGACCAAGTACCCACACCGGGTAGTTGAAGGTCAAAAGTTTTTTCGCCGTTGGATTCCTCCTGCAAGTGCATCCGCAGCGACTCCGCACGGAGATCGAAAACATGGTAGGCCAGAAAGGTCTTGTTAAGGTTGTCGTTGTCGGGTATCTCGATGGGTTGGCCCAAAAAGACTGGTGTGTTTTGCGCCTTCAAAAAACAAGGCAAGACACAGAGCAAAGCGAGGGTAAAAAAATGATTAGACATAAACGAGAAGAAGTTTTTGATAAGAAGATTAGATGAGTAAAAAACAAACACCAATCCCTCGTATGATAGCGATGGATTGGTGTTTGTTTTTGAACGTAAAATTCTGCCAGCAAATGTAGTCAACGCTGTTTGCACGAGCGTACGGCCCGGAGGCGTTTTTACAATATTTTTTTGGATGTTGGGCCGTTTCAAAAATGCCGCTCTACCTTTGACGCTATGAAAATCGCCACTTGTGTTTGTCTGCACCACCACCATCACCTGCCACCCGGCAAGCGATGAGGTGTAGGCGCATTGGAAGCGTTCGTTTTTTCACCAAACCCGGCTTGTCGTTGTGTACGACAAGCCGGGTTTGTTTTTGGCCCAAGTCCCAAGTTCATCGTTTATAGTTCACAGTTCATAGTTCAAAACCTGCCATGCTCAGAATCGCTGTTCAAAAATCTGGTCGCTTGTTCGAGGACTCCGTCGCCCTGCTGCGCGACGCAGGCATAGCGTTCGGCAGCAGCCCCAACCGGCTCCTCCGCGCCCAAGCCTCTAACTTCCCGCTCGAAATCATTTTCCTCCGCGACGACGATATCCCGGAATACGTGGAGGGCAACGTGGTGGATGCGGGCATCGTCGGAGAAAACGTCGTTTTGGAAAAACAAAAAACCATCCGCCGCATCGAGCGGCTCGGTTTTGGCAACTGCCGTATGAGCATCGCGCTACCCCGCAACGTGCCTTACAATGGCCTGCAATCACTTGATAATCTGCGCATTGCCACCAGTTACCCCCGTATACTCGAAGGTTTTTTTAAAACCCAAAACCTCCAAGTCGAAATCCACGAGATCAGCGGCGCGGTCGAAATCGCCCCGTCGCTGGGCCTGGCCGATGCCATTTTTGACATCGTTGGCACAGGCAGCACCCTGCTGGCCAATGGCTTGCGCGAAGTAGAAACCGTACTCGAGTCCGAGGCCCTGCTGATCGCCAACCCCAGCCTTGCCCCCGAAAAACAGGAGATACTGGACCGCTTGCTCTTCCGACTACAAGCCAATCGAAACGCCAAAAACCACCGCTACATCCTGATGAACGTCCCCAACGACCGCCTCCCGCAAATCATCGCCATCATACCCGGCATGAAAAGCCCAACCGTGCTGCCACTCGCTGAACCCGGCTGGAGCAGCCTGCACAGCGTGGTGCCGGAAGGCATTTTTTGGGATGTGCTGGAAAAACTCAAAGCGGCTGGGGCGGAAGGTATCTTGGTCGTGCCGATTGAAAGAATGATTCTCTAAATTATTGAAAATGAACATTGTGAAATATCCAGACCTCGCCCAATCAGAATCTCTGCTCGCCCGACCCGGCGATGCCGGAGCCGCCGAGCGGCGAGAAAAAACAGCCGCCATTCTGACCGCCGTGCGCAACGAGGGCGATGCAGCGTTGCGGCGGCTTGCCCTGCAATTCGATGGTTTTGCGCCCGAAACGCTACAGGTCAGCGAAGCCGAAATCGCGAAGGCTGAGCAAAACTTGCCCCCAAACCTGTGTGCTGCCATCCGGCAGGCTTATGCCAACATCCGCCGTTTCCACGAGCAGCAGTGGGAGCAGGAGCGGCGCATCGAGACCATGCCAGGCGTGGTGTGCTGGCGCAAAAGCGTCGCCATCGGGCGGGTGGGCCTGTACATACCCGGCGGCACAGCGCCGCTTTTTTCTACCGTACTGATGCTGGGTGTACCGGCTCAATTGGCAGGTTGTCAGGAAGTTGTACTCTGCACGCCGCCGCAGTCAGATGGGCAGGCTCACCCAGCCGTGCTGTTCGCCGCAGGGCTGTGTGGCATCCGGCAAGTGTACCTGATCGGCGGAGCGCAGGCCATTGGCGCGATGGCTTACGGTACCGAATCGGTGCCGAGGGTCTGGAAAATTTTTGGCCCCGGCAACCCCTGGGTCACAGCCGCTAAGCAGTTGGTGAGCCTCAATGGGGTAGCCATCGACCTGCCCGCTGGCCCATCCGAGGTCTGCGTTGTGGCCGATGCGAGCGCCGACCCGCGATTCGTGGCCGCCGACCTGCTCAGCCAAGCCGAGCACGGAGCCGACAGCCAAGTGCTGTTGATTTCGGATTCGGAGCGGTTGATTTTGGACATAAAAAATGAGTTGGAGGCTCAGTTGTCGGCCCTGCCTCGCCACGATTTTGCCCGCCAATCGCTCGAAAACAGCCACGCCATTTTGGTCAAAAACCTCAGTGAAGCCCTCGCTTGGTCCAACGCTTACGCCCCCGAACACCTGATTCTTGCGGTCGAAAACCCAGCGCATTGGGCCGCCCAAGTCACCGGTGCTGGCTCCGTGTTCCTCGGCCACTACACCCCCGAAAGTGCAGGCGATTACGCTTCTGGCACCAACCACACGTTGCCGACGGGAGGGTACGCACGGGCATACGCTGGTGTTTCACTCGATAGTTTTTTGAAAAAAATCACCTTCCAGCACATCTCGCCCGAAGGGCTGCGCGGCCTTGCGCCAACCATCGTGGCGATGGCCCAAGCGGAGGGTTTGGAAGCCCACGCGAGGGCGGTGGAGGTGCGGTTGAAAAAGTAGCGCGGAATGGTATTCCGCCATTTGATGCCCCGTAACGTCGGAAGGGCTTCAAGCCCTTCCGACGTTTTTACGACGTTCAAATTTTTGAAAATGAACAACATAGCAGAAAAAATAGCCGCCCTCACACGGCCCAATATCCTTGCGCTGAAGCCCTACTCGTCAGCCCGTGACGAAGCCCCCGAAAGCGGCACAACCAGCCGAATCATGCTGGATGCCAACGAAAACAGTTTCGGCAGCCCACTCGACGAGGATTTTTCCAGGTACCCAGACCCACAGCAAGGCCCTTTGAAACGGGCGTTTGCCAACCTGAGGGGCCTGCAACCGGAGCAAATTTTCCTCGGCAACGGGTCAGATGAGGCCATTGATTTGTTGTTCCGCGCCTTCGTGGAGCCGGGGCGCGACAACGTGGTGCTGATGCCGCCCACCTACGGCATGTACACGGTGCAGGCCAATATCCACAATGCAGAAATCCGCCGGGCGCCGCTCCTCCCTGATTTTTTGCCCGATGCCAGTGCCGTGCGCAACGCCATGGACGAGCGCTCCAAACTGCTGTTCCTTTGCTCGCCCAACAACCCAACCGGACAATGCCTACCCGACGATTTTGTACTGGAAATGCTGTCCGATTTCCCCGGACTCGTGGTGGTGGACGAAGCCTACGCGGATTTTTCTGGGAAGCCCTCGTGGGTGTCCCGCTTGAGCGAGTTTCCCAACCTCGTGGTGCTGCAAACCCTCTCCAAAGCATGGGGACTGGCGGGGCTTCGGATCGGCGCTGCAATAGCCAATCCGCTAATTGTCAATATTTTGAATAAAATAAAATACCCCTACAACCTCAACACCATGACCATCCGGCTGGCTGCGGAGGCACTCTCCCAACCGGAAAAAGTGGAGCAAAAAGTAGCGCAAATTTTGGCACAACGCCGCCGCTTGGAGGATGCACTGCCGCGCCTCGAATGTGTAGAGGAGGTTTTCCCCAGCGATGCCAACTTCCTGCTGGTGCGGGTAAAAAATGCAGACGGGCTGTACCAGTATCTGGCTGAAAATGGCATCGTCGTTCGCAGCCGAAGCAAGGAGCAGCACTGCCAAAATTGCCTTCGCATCACGGTCGGCACGGAAGCCGAAAACCGGCGGCTGTTGGAGGTCATGGCGGCTTATTCTGAATAGGACTTTCGCTCAACCCTGAAGGGGTTGAACGTGAATAGCCCCGGATGCAATCCGGGGAAATTGTGTGGTGTGTTTCAAACAACCCTGAAGGGGTTGAACGTGAATATTTTAGGTGTAAATCAATACAAGTTCAACCCCTTCAGGGTTGCTTCTACATTCATTCATAAAACCCGGATTGCATCCGGGTCTATTCACGTTCAACCCCGCTGGGGTTGTGCGAAAGTCTTACTGAAATCAAATAGAGGTCACGACAGGAACACACCTGGATCCTGTCTATCCTGTAATCCTGTCAAAAATTAAAGCCTGTAAGGCACCCACGCATGCAAAAAATACTTTTCATCGACCGCGACGGCTGCATCATCCAAGAGCCGCAGCCCGACCAGCAGGTAGATGCGCTGGAAAAACTGGAGTTCGTGCCAGGCGCGATTTTCGCCCTCGCCCGCATCGCCCGCGAACTGGATTTTGCACTCGTCATGGTAACCAACCAAGACGGCCTCGGCACGGCTTCGTTCCCGGAAAAAACCTTCTGGCCCGCACACAACATGATGATCAAAACACTTGAAAACGAGGGTGTTGTGTTTCATGCTGTCCACATCGACCGCTCGTTCCGCCACGAAAACCTGCCTACCCGAAAACCCGGTACCGCCCTGCTCACGGAGTACCTCAAAGGCGATTTTGATCTGCAAAACTCCTACGTCGTGGGCGACCGGCTGACGGATATGCAGTTGGCCCAAAACCTCGGTGTAAAGGGAATTTTAATTCAAAACCCATCCGGCATGGCAGCCGAATCCACGCCGGGCTTGGTGTTGCAACACGCCGTCGGCACCGAGTATAACCCGGCAGGGCAGTCCGTCGAAATCGAACTGGTCGCCGACAGTTGGGAGCAGATTTACCAGTACCTGAAACTGCCACCACGCCGCGTACAGCACCGCCGCACTACCCGCGAAACCGACATCGCCATCGAACTAAATCTGGACGGCACGGGGCAAAGCAACATCCATACGGGCCTCGGCTTTTTTGACCACATGCTCGACCAGTTGGCGCGGCACGGCCACTTCGATCTGCGCATCGAAACCCGTGGCGACCTGCACATCGACGAGCACCACAGCATCGAAGACACCGCTCTTGCGCTGGGCGAAGCCTTCGCCCTCGCGCTCGGCGACAAGCGCGGCATCGAGCGCTACGGCTTCGTGCCCTCACCGGTTTTAGCGGCGACGGAGGAGGATTCTGGTCTGATCTCCCCCCCGTTATGGGGGGGCTGGGGGGGGCTTCCGATGGACGACGCGCTGGCGCAGGTGGCACTCGATTTTGGAGGTCGGCCCTGGCTGGTGTGGGATGCAGTGTTTCGCCGCGAACGCATCGGCGAAATGCCGACCGAGATGTTTCTGCACTTTTTCAAGTCGTTTTCCGATGCAGCCCGCTGCAACCTGAACATCCGCGCCGAAGGCGAAAACGAGCACCACAAAATCGAAGCGATTTTTAAAGCGTTTGCCAAAGCGCTGAAAATGAGCGTGAAACGAGACCCCAACAACCGCGAACTGCCCACTACGAAAGGAATTTTATGAGCAAAATAGCCATCGTCAAATACAATGCGGGCAACGTGCAGTCTGTGCTGCACGCGCTCGAACGGCTGGGCGAAACAGCCGTTTGGACCGACGACCCCACTGAAATCCGCCAAGCCGAGCGGGTCATTTTTCCCGGCGTGGGCGAAGCATCGTCGGCCATGCGGTACCTGCGCGATCGGGGTCTGGACGAGGTGCTGCGCAGTTTGCAGCAACCCGTTTTAGGCATCTGCCTCGGCCTGCAACTGTTCTGTCGGCATTCGGAAGAAAACGACACGGATTGCCTCGGCATATTCGATGTAACGGTGCGGAAATTCAGCAGCGACGAGGCGCGACTCAAAGTGCCGCACATGGGCTGGAACACCTTGCACCACCTGCACAGCCCACTTTTTGAGGGTGTACCAGCGGGGAGTTACGCCTATTTCGTACACAGTTTTTTTGCCGAAAAAAGCGACGACACGGTAGCGACCACCGAATATGGCAAGCCGTTCAGTGCCGCTTTGCAGCGCGACAACTTTTTTGCCGTCCAGTTTCACCCCGAAAAATCAGGGGCGACAGGGCGCCAAATTTTATCTAACTTTTTGAAAATCAAATAAATGCTGGCTAAACGCATCATCCCCTGCCTCGACATCAAAGACGGCCAGACCGTGAAGGGCATTCAGTTTGAAGACCTGCGCCAAGCGGGCGACCCGGTGGAATTGGCCGCCGCCTATGCCCGTCAGGGAGCCGACGAGTTGGTGTTCCTCGACATCACCGCCACCCACGAGGGGCGCGGCACTTTTGTGGAATTGGTGCGCCGCATCGCCCAAGTGCTCGACATCCCGTTCACGGTAGGCGGCGGCATTCGGTCGGTCGCAGAAGTGGAGGTATTGCTGCAAGCCGGGGCAGACAAAGTGAGCGTCAACTCTGCGGCGATCCGGCGGCCCGAATTGCTGAACGAGTTGGCCAAATCCTTTGGCAGTCAATGTGTTGTGCTGGCAGTGGATGGTCGGCCCGATGAACAGGGCAACTGGCTCGTTTACTCAAACGGAGGCCGCATCGTTACCGAACATCGGGTGACCGATTGGGTACGAGAGGCCGTTGACCGGGGCGCAGGCGAGATTTTGCTGACCTCGATGGCGCACGATGGCACGAAGGGCGGCTTCGCGCTCGACATCACGCGGGCCGTGTCGGAGAGCGTTCCGGTACCCGTGATTGCTTCCGGCGGCGCGGGCGAAATGCGTCACTTTTTAGATGCTTTCACCGCTGGGAAAGCCGATGCGGCACTCGCCGCCAGCGTTTTTCATTTTGGGGAAATCCCGATTCCTTCACTTAAAAATTACCTGTCCGAACATGGCATACCTGTCAGAAAATGAACAGCCAGATTTTGGCAAAATGCCCGACGGCCTCGTGCCAGCGGTGGTGCAAGACGCACAAACCAACACCGTGCTGATGTTGGGTTACATGAACGCCGAGGCACTCGCCGCAACCCGCGCTTCGGGCTTGGTCACGTTTTTCAGCCGCTCCAAACAGCGGTTGTGGACGAAAGGCGAAACCTCTGGCAACACACTCAACGTCAGGCAAGTACTGCTTGACTGCGACCAAGACGCTATCTTGATCAAAGCCACGCCCGCTGGCCCGGTGTGCCACACCGGCGACGATACTTGTTGGGGTGAACGCAACGAGCCACAACATTTTTTGCCCGAATTGAGCGGCATCATCCGCCAGCGGAAAGCCGACGCGCCGGAAGGTTCGTACACAGCGAAGTTGTTTGCCGCAGGCATCCCAAAAATGGCTCAAAAAGTAGGGGAAGAAGCGGTGGAAACGGTGATCGAAGCACTGGGCCACGACCGCAACTTGTTCCTCAACGAAACGGCAGACCTGCTCTACCACTTGCTCGTGCTGCTGGCAGCCAAGGATGTGACATTGGAAGACGTGGAAGCGGTGCTTCGGGCGCGGCACGGCAAAACTGCGGGATCTACTTAGTCCATTGACCGGGTGACTTGAAGTCAACACCCGGTCAATAAGCCACCAAAATTGAACCCCAGAAAATCTGTGCTGCTTGCATCCGTGTCATCTGTGTGCCAATGCGTGGCGTAACGGAACACAGATGACACAGATGCAAGCAGCACAGATTCAGCCCTACCGCAGCAGCGTCACATCTCCCTTCAACTCCTCCACATCGCCGTTCGGGAAGCGCACCCGTATGACGTAGGCATACACCTCGGCGGGCGCGTCTTTGTCCTCGAAGCGACCGTCCCAGCGCTGGTCCTTGCTGCGCGACTCAAAAACCTTCTGTCCCCAGCGGTTGTACACAGCGAAGTATTCCACAGCCACTTCGCCGCCGTACTGCACGATGCCGAAGGTGCTGTTCACCATGTCGCCGTTGGGCGTGAACGCGTTGGGGACTGCGAAGCAGCGGCGTACGTCGTAATCAATGCTCACGGACGCGCTGCACCCAGCGGCGGAGGTACCGGTCACGGTGTATTTCACTTTTACACCGTCGCCGAGCGGCTTCACCACCACCGAATCTGTGGTGAGACCCGGCAGCAGGGTGCCGTTTTCGGACCAAGCCAGCGGTGTACCGGCAGGTAGCACGGCGACTTTCAACTTCACCGGTGTGCCTTCACAAACACCCTCGCCCGGCTTCGGGTTGCCGGTGATGGCGGTGAGCGCAACCGGCGGATTTACCGTAACCAGCACCGCGTCGGTAGCCGTGCAGCCGGGGCCGTAGACAAGGCGCACGGTGTAGGTGGTGGTTTGCAGCGGCGACACGTTGAAGGGATTTCCCTTAAAATTTGCGGGCAGCCAAGTGATGGTGTCGCTGGGTACGGCGGTGCCTGTGGTAGTGGCCGTGAGGGTGGCCGTCTGGCCGAAACAGATGGTCTGATCTGGCCCGGCATTGACAGTAGCCGAGGCGACGGTGATGGTGGTGCTGGCACTGGCGCTACAATCCCCGGAAACGGCGGTGAGGGTGTAGGAGGTGGTCTGCCCAGGCATAACAGTGGGGTTGACCACCAGTGGCGCGGGGCCCGTACTCGTCCAAAGGTAGAAGACACCAGGCTCGACGGGGGCCGTGTTGAGCAGGACGGATTGGCCCAAGCAGATGGTCTGGCTGGGTGCCAGAGCAATCAGGAGTTTGACGGGATTGACATTAACCGTCACGTTGTCAGCGGCTTCGCAGCCAGGGCCGTAGGTGTAGGTGGCGGTGTAGGTGGTGGTGCTTTCGGGCATCACGTTGGTCGGGTTACCCAAAATATTGCCTGGTTCCCAGCGCACAATGCCGCCGGGCTGCCCGGTGATGGTGGCTGTGAGCGTGGCTGTTTCCCCAAAACAAATGTTCTGAGCAGGCCCCGCGTCGAGGCTGGCGGTGACGGGTGTGACGGTGATAGTGCCCACGCTGACACATTTTCCCGTAGCCGTGATGGTGTAGGTAGTGGGTACGCTGGGCGCAACGGTGGGGTTGGCACCGATGGGCGCGGGGCCTACCGAAGCCGTCCAGATGTACGTCACATCGGGCAGGATGGGCGTGTTGTTGAGCAATATTGAGTCGCCCAGGCAGATGATGGTGTTGGGGTTGAGTTGGAGCGGCGGCGGCGGCACTACATTGACGGTGATGCTGCCCCCACCCGGACATTCTGCATCGGGGGTGGCGACTTGGAA
>JAYSUY010000573.1:0-1580 GCA_043718855.1 Saprospiraceae bacterium
GCGAGGCCAAGTATGAGCGCAATGCCGAGCAGCCCGATGAAACGATCCATAAATCAGTAGGAGAATAGGTGGATAGGTGGGTTCAAATTCGGCGAAAAGTACGCAGGGGGTTTGGTTTAGAAAAATTTCGGCTTCGTCAAGCCCGGCTCACGAGTGGAGACATGGCTTCAAGTGGAGTGGAGGTTCGACTTCAAGTCGAGCCTCCACTCCACTTTGTCTGGGCCGTTTTGCACTGCCGAGATTTTTTATCAGAAGCCGTCCTATGCACAGTGCCTTTGGCACGAAGTTTTTAACAGTTTGGTTGCACGAAATATAGTGCTCCAGAAGTTAGAAAAACCGACCATGTCATCCATGAACATTCACCGATTCAATGCTTTTTCTATGAAATTAATCCTTGCATTTCCCGCTTTGGGGCTGCTCTTGTGTGGAGCGCTCCTTCCCAAAAACCAGTTTGCAGCCCCAACCACCGCCCTATTACCCACTTTGCCCGCTCCGCCCGCCTTGACCGCGAAGATGTGGGTCAAAAAATCTACACTGTACCAAGGCGAGACACTCGAACTCCACTTTCAAGCACCCAATGCACCCTATCTCGGAGTCATTGACCCCACAGGCCATTTTTTCTACATCGTGTTCCCAGCAGAAGCCTCAGTGGGCAAACTCAAACCGCTGGTGGACAGCCAAAAATTCGAGCCACTCTCCTTGTTGAGCATCTCACTGACTGATTTCAAAGCCGATCCCTACACCTACGGCGTGTATGAAAACCAGGCCGTGTTCACCCAATCTGGCACTTTCACTTTCCTGCTGGGCGACAATCTCCACACCGAGGAGGTCACGGGAATAGAAACACTAACCGTTCAGTACCACCATCAGCCGCGCCCTCGACAAGCCTCCACCGAAGTGGTGACCAACTGAGTGGTCAGTCAAGCCAATGCTGAGGTGTTGGGCTTCATCAAAAAAGGGCTGCGCCGATTTCGGCGTAGCCCTTTTTTTGTAGTTAGTGACCAAAAACAATCTAATTGAACCAGTTTGTCTAATCCGAGTAGGGCATTTTGTTTGTTGGCACAGGTTTTGGAATATTTTGTTTGTTGCCTTGTGCATCTAATCGAATCATCCTATATCACTCTTGCAAAAGTTTCTTTGACCTCCGCGACCCGCACATTTTGAGAAAACAAACCGCGTCGGTCAATAATAATCGCCATGACAGTTTCAAATTTTCAAGTCCGTACCAACCAACCAAAGGCTGAAGGGGCCATCGAACTCTTCCAAAATTCACCCAATCCGTTCATCGAAATGACGCTCCTGTGGTTCCGCCTCCCGGCTTTTGCCGAAGTCGCCCTGCGCATTTTCGATTCCAAAGGCAAGGAGGTGAACACCAAATACGGCACTTATCACTCTGGTGAAAACCATGTCGTACTGCACCGTGCTGATCTCCGCGAGCCGGGTTTTTACACCTGCCACCTCGAAACGCCGTTCGGCAATGCCAGCCGAAAATTGATGATGTACTGAGTCGGCGTGATGGCGAATGGAGCGCGGTAGTTTTCAAAAACATGGAGCGCGTACCCGACACTGTCGGGTACGCG
>JAYSUY010000574.1:0-4271 GCA_043718855.1 Saprospiraceae bacterium
GTTTGGAGTTATGAGTTATGAGGTTTGTGGCACTCATAACTCATAACTCCAAACCTCATCACTCCTCACTTCCCTTCGTCCTCGTCGCTGTCGCAGTGGTAGTGACCCTTCGGGCCGCGCGGCTTGTCGCCGCCTTCGCCGTCTTTTTTCTCCGTCTGCAATTTTTGGATGAGCCGTGCCCGCTCGGTGCGGAGCAGTTGCTGGGCCTGCGCATCGGTTTGGCGGTCGAAGTAGAGGATGCCGTCCACCCAAGTTTTTTCGGCGCGGGCGTACACGGAGAGCGGGTTGTCGTTCCAGAGTACCACGTCAGCATCCTTACCCGTGCGGAGGCTGCCCGTGCGGTCGTCCACGCGAAGCAGTTTGGCGGGGTTGATGGTCACCATTTTCCAAGCATCTTCTTCTTTCGTGCCGCCAAACTGGATGGTTTTGGCCGCTTCCTGATTGAGGCGGCGGGCCATTTCGGCATCATCGGAGTTGATGGCGACGGTCACGCCCCGGTCGGCCATGAGTTTGGCGTTGTACGGGATGGCCTCGTACACCTCCATTTTGTAGGCCCACCAGTCAGCGAAGGAACTGCCGCCCGCGCCATGCTTCGCCATTTTGTCGGCCACTTTGTAGCCCTCCAAAATGTGGGTGAATGTGTTGATTTTGAAGCCAAAACGCTCGGCCACGCGCATCATCATGGTGATTTCTGACTGGACGTAGGAGTGGCAGGTGATGAATCGCTTGCTCTCCACAATTTCTGCAAGTGCTTCTAATTCAAGGTCTTTCCGGTAGGGCTTGCCCGATTTTTTCCCCCTCGCGTACTCCTGAGCGCGGGTGAAGTAGTCCACATACACCTGCTCCACGCCCATGCGGGTCTGGGGGTAGCGGTTGCTGTTGGAGCTGCTGCTCTGCTTCACGTTTTCGCCGAGGGCAAATTTGATGTAGCCGGGCCAGTTCTGGAATTTGAGGTCCTCCGGTGCTGCGCCCCAGCGGAATTTGATGAGTTGGGTCTGGCCGCCGATGGGGTTGGCCGAGCCGTGCAGGATGTGGCTGCTGGTAACACCGCCCGCCAGTTGGCGGTAGATGTCGCTGTCCTCACTGTCGATCACATCGCCGATGCGGACTTCGGCACTGCTCTCTTGGCCGAACTCGTTGCCGCCGCGCGAAATGGCGACGTGCGAGTGCTCGTCAATGATGCCCGCTGTGAGGTGCTTGCCGGTGCCGTCCACCACGAGTACACCCGCGTCGGCGGCGAGTTTTTTGCCGATGCGCTGGATTTTTCCGTTGGAAATCAGTACGTCGGTATTGGGCAGGATACCATCTTTTTCGCTGGTCCAGACAGTGGTGTTTTGGATGAGAACCGTCTGAGGCTTAGGCTTTTCTGACTGACCGAAGGCGACGAAGGGGTAAATCATGTCGCCGACGGTGGGCGTGACGACGGGTGCTTGCTTGGTGGGTTTTTCCGCGTCAGCGGGCTTGGTCTGGGTGGCCGTCCAGTTGGCCCAAGTGCCGTCTTGCAGGGTGCCGCGCCCGCTCCAAGTGGTGCCAGTGGCAGTGCCAGAGAGGGAGATGAAGCCTTTTTTGAGGGTATCGGGCTGGAAGGAAAGCACCATCAGACCATTGGCGTAAGAGAGGGTGGCTTTCAGTTTTGAACTGTCGGTTTTCATCAGTTGGGCCTCTGGTGCATCGGGTTTTCCCTTGATGGTCATGGTGTAAGCATCTCTGCCGACGCTGAGTTGGTAGGTGCCGCGCAGGTCCTTGCCCAGGTACTTGTCGGGGGTGATGTCGTAGTTTTTCCCAGAAGCCCAAGTCTGTTGGACTTTGGTTTCGGGGCGGAAAATGTCGCCGCTGGCGATGACGAAACTGGCGGTTTTGCCTTGCTCCAAACTGCCGACTTGCGCGTAAGCGCCGATCATCGTAGCGGGGGTATAGGTGAGGGCTTTGAGCGCGGCTTCTTGGTCGAGGCCGTAATCGACGGCTTTGCGGAGGTTTTCCCAGAACTTAGATTTTTCTTTTAAACCGCTGGCTGTCAGGCAGAACGTGATGCCCGCGTTGTGCAGCCGGGAGGCGTTGGAGGGGGCCATTTCCCAGTGTTTCAACTCTTTGAGCGACACGTTGAGCGCGTCGTAGGGGTCGCGCACGTCGAAGCCTTCGGGGAAATTGAGCGGCACCACGAGGCTCAGGCCGGTGGCTTTCACCTCATCGAGCCGCTGGTACTCGTCGCCAGCAGTTTTCACCACATATTTCACCCCGAACTCTTGGCCGATGCGGGCGGCGCGGAGGAGGTCGAGTTTGTCACCCACTTCAAAAATCTGAGGCAGCGACTGGACACGGTTCCAGGCTTCGAGCGAGAGGTTTTTTTCTTCCTTGTAGCCGTCGGTTTTGTACCATGAGCCGTCAATGTAGGTCTGGCGGAGCAGCGCGATGCAGCCCATGAGCGAAGTGGGGTAGGTCTGGGTGCTGGTGCCTTTGCTGAACGAGAAGTGGTGGCTGGCAGCGGTATTCAGCACGGCTTCGTGCTCGCGCAGGTCGGCCAGCGACACGAGCGCACCGGTGCCGCGCGAGATGCCGTCGGCCCGGTGGGTGAGCAGGGTAGCGAAGCCGAGTTTGCGCCACTCTTCGGCGGCTTTGGTGTCGTTGGCGAAGACTTCGGCGATGTTGTACTCGCTGCGCAGGGCTTCGTTCCAACTGAACGGGCCTTTTTTGCTGGTCAGTGGCTGTTGCTGGCGGCCAAATCCGCCGCCACCGCCAGCGGCGGGCGCGGGTGGCGCGGGCAGCCCGTAGCTGGTGGCGTACAGGTCGATGAAGGCGGGATAGATGTTTTTGCCGGAACAATCCTGCACGACTGCGTCCTTCGGCACGGTCACGTTGAGTCCCGCGGCCACCACTTTGCCGTCGCGGATGAGCAGCGTAGCACCCTCGACGCGGGTTTTGTAGTCCACATAAATCGTGGCGTTGGTGAAGGCGTAGAGGCCGGCGCGCTCGTCGGAAGGGGCGGCGGCGGGGAAGGTCTGCTGCCCGAACGAGGAGTGAGGAGTGAGGAATGAGCCGGCGAGGAGCAGCAGCGGCAGGAGGTGGCGGGTAGGCATTGTCATGGTGTGGTGTACGTTTTTGTTGGGGTGAAAATAGATGGTTTCGGATTACTTTTGCTCGTAAAATCGCTGACCATGACTGCCTTGCAACAAGTAGAACAACTCCTGCCCGCGATGTCATCTGGCGAAAAAGCCCAAGTCGCCCGCTGGGTGGAGCGCGACCTTAGCCCCTACACGCCCGGCATCGAAAAAACGGCTGGCGTGTGCGGGGGTAGTGCTTGCATCGTGCGCACCCGCATCCCGGTTTGGCTCTTGGTGGAGGCGCGAAATGCCGGGGCCAGCGAGGCGCAGCTGCTGCAATCGTTCCCTTCGCTCCGGGCGGAAGACCTCATCAACGCTTGGGCATACTACCTGGCGAACAAGGAGGAGGTTGAGGTGGAAGCATTGGAGCATGAAGAGCAGTAAGTACATTTTAATTCAAATTTTTGGGATTCCCAGTCTCCCGACGGTTGTCACCCTGGAAGGGTCTGCTCAAGCGTGAAACTCAATTTTTGCTTCAAAACAGAACAAAATGACCTCAAAAAGCATAAAATCGTGGCCAACGCTTGGACAGATGCTTACAGCATGACAGCCGTCGGGAGTTGAAAATGGAGTTTCACTAAAAAACGGCAACACTTTTTCCCGGCTTAATCACCTTTGCACCTTACCCACCCAACCCGCCCACCCGCTCCCATGCCACCGCCACCACCGCTCAAAACTTTCATCATCTAACAAATACCTGCCCATGACTTTCAAAGAGCAACTCAAAAAACTGGCCGAAAAAGTGGACGCTACTCGCTCTCAAATCGCCACGGAAGAAGGCACCAAAAATGCCTTCATTATGCCTTTTATTCAAATGCTTGGCTTCGATGTGTTTGACCACAATGAGGTAACGCCAGAGTTTGCGGCAGATGCAGGTATGAAAAGAAGCGAGAAGGTGGACTATGCGTTGCTTAAAAATGGGAAACCTATTCTGCTGATAGAGTGCAAAAAATGCACAGAGAAATTGGACAAGCATGGCACTCAGCTAATCCGATACTTCACTTTTTCTGCTGCGAAATTTGGGGTGTTGACTAATGGGATAAAGTTTTGGTTTTTCACTGACCTCGACAAAACCAATATCATGGATACTTACCCCTTCTTTCAGTTTGATATCACGGATTTCAAGGAAAGCGATGCTGATTTTATCGAACGTTTCCGCAAAGAACTTTACCA
>JAYSUY010000575.1:0-1579 GCA_043718855.1 Saprospiraceae bacterium
ACCACATTCGACATCGTGGAGTTGCGCAAACTCATCCTCGGTATCTACGGTGAGTTGCCCAACAACACCTCGTGGCGCTTCATTGACCGGCAGTTTACATTCCCTGATCCAGACAACCCATTCAAGTCTGTTTTCCCGGAAAACAAAACCATCGCATCTGTGGCATCCAGCCAAATGGGCGAAGATTTCGTGGCTATCAAAATCGGAGACCTGAACAACTCGGTGATGGCCAACAGCCTGACCAGTGCCGAAGACCGTACCGAAGGCACCCTGATGTTCGATGTGAGCGGCCTCACCAACCCCACCCCGTCCCTCCCCAATTGGGAGGGAGCAGTGGCAGCAGGAGAAGAGTTTGAACTGCGCTTCAAAGCCGCCGAGGTGGTGCAGGGCTACCAGTTTACGCTGAATTACAACGACTTGCAGGTACTTGATGTGCTGCCGGGCGAGGGCATGACGAGAGAAAACTTCGGTTTGTTGGTGGCTGAAAAAGCCCTCACGACCAGTTGGGATGGTAAGCAACAAGGCGAGTTTTCGGTAAAATTCCGGGCGCTCAAAGCAGGTCGCGTCAGCGACATGATCGCGGTCAGCAGCCGCATCACCAAAGCCGAGGCTTACCAGTCGGCCACCAGTGGCGACATCACAAATGTACCCATGACGAAACTCGGTATCGCACTCCGATTCAGCACCGGCGAGGTGAGTGGTGTGGGCTTCGAGTTGTACCAGAACGAACCCAACCCGTTCATCAACCGCACCTCCATCGGCTTCCACTTGCCCGAAGCGGCTACCGCGACACTGACCATCTTTGACGAAACGGGCCGCCTCATGCTTACCCAAAAAGGCGACTTCGCCAAGGGCTACAACAGCATCCCGCTGGAGCGGGGCAAGTTGAAAGGTGCATCGGGTATGCTGATCTACAAGTTGGATACCGGAACAGACAGCGCGACGCGCAAAATGATTCAGGGGAATTGAGGTAGAGGGTAGAGGGTGGAAGGTAGAGGGCGGAGTGCCCTCCACCTTCTACCCTCTACCTTAGAAAAAAAAATTGTTGCTCTTTTCAATACAGCGGGTGTGAGCGTCTCGAAACGTCGGGGCGCTCACTCCAATCCCGCTTACACAACCCATCACTAAGGGAACGATGAACTATAAACGATGAACGATGAGCAACTCAACTCATTGAATCGCAATGATTTGAGCCAGCACTTTGCCTCGTTTGTTTTTGACGTTTCCCTAATTCTACTTTGTCACTTTGAAACAGTGCACTGGCGAAAGTGGAGAGGTGTCATCACGACGAAGAAAGTGGTGACATCTCGAAACGGCAGGAAAACGTACTGATTCCGCTCCGAGATTCCGCTCCGAGATGTCACCTTTTCGTTCCTCAAAGATGACACCTCTTCGCTAACGGCCCGGATATGCCTAATCTGACAAAGTAGAACTAATCAACCCATCACTAATCAACCAGTCACCAATCAACCAGTCACCAATCAACCAGTCACCAATCAACCAGTCACCAATCAACCAACCAAAAAGAAATTGTTGCTCTTTTCAATACAGCGGGTGTGAGCGTCTCGAAACGTCGGGG
>JAYSUY010000576.1:0-4262 GCA_043718855.1 Saprospiraceae bacterium
ACTGGGCAATTTCTACGATGCCACGAACCGATTGGAAGATGCTGTTCGGATGTACGAACGGGCAGCCGCTATCTATGTCGAACTGGGAGATTTGCGCTACGAAGGCATTGCCAGAAGCTACCTCGCCAACGCGCTGCTCCAACTGCGCCTCCTCGCCGAGGCCAGAACCCAACTCCTGAGGGCCATCGAATGTAAATCTCAATTTGGCCATGCCGCCCAGTCGTGGAAAACATGGAACATCCTCTGCGACCTCGAAACCGCCGAGGGCACCCGAACCGCCGCCGCTGCCGCCCGCCAAAAAGCCATACAAGCCTATGCGGCCTACCGGAAGGATGGAGGGGAGAGCCAGAGCAATCAGTTCAACCTCATCATGGCGACGGCGCAGGCCTTGCAGTCGAGGGAGCCAGCAGCGTTGTTGCAGCAGTTTGAAGGGGCGTTGCAGCAAGACTATCCGGCAGTGGTCAAAGCCTTGCTCCGCACCCTCGTCGCTCTGCTGCGCGGCCACGGCGGCCCTGCGCTGGTGGATGACCCGGAACTGGGGTACATGGATGCGGTGGAGTTGGGGGTGGTGTTTTTTGGCAACCCCACCCCCGACCCCTTCTCCGCCTAGGCGGAAGGGGGGACGAGATGCAGCCGCAACCCCACCCCCAGCCCCTCCCCCACTGGGAGGGGTCGGGGGTGGGGTTGCACGGGGCTTGGGTTTGTTCTCACAAGCCACGTTAATTTTTTGGCCAAGATTAAGCAAAACCCACCCTGTCGCTGTTTCATTCGTCCAGATCGGCCTACCTTTCAGGCTGTTTTGGTGCCGGGTGTTTCTCTGCCCTGCATCCTCTTCCATCTCCACAGCCGACGGCACAAAAACACTGCTCATGCGCCAACCATACTTTCTGCTCGCAGCCCTTTTCCTCCTGTTCAGCACGCATTTGTGTGCGCAAAATGTTTTGCTCTTTGAAGATTTCAACGCTTGCGCCCTACCTGCCGGGTGGACGGTGAAAGCCACGGGCAACCAGAATTCCGCCTGGTCGGTCGGTATCAGCACCAACGACGACGCGGTGGGGCAGAGCATTGATGGCACCTGCTTCCTGCTCATCGATGATGATGCTACGGGCGATGACACCCCTGCTTACGTCATTGATTTTGTGTCGCCACCTTTCGATGCGTCCAAGAACAGCACCATCGCGATGGCTTGCGACATCCATTACCGCGACTGGAACGAGGCCAAAGAAAACTTCCAAGTGCTGGTGACGGACGGGATTACCGAGACCGTGCTTTCTACTTTCGATTCCACCCGCACAAACGGCGAGGGCATCCAAAACCACTTCGATTTCCGCTACGACCTCTCGCTCGTTACCAAGTCGCCCAACGCTCGGCTCATTTTTCGCTACGATGATGGTGGCGGCTTCGCATGGTGGGCTGGGGTGGACAACCTGAGCATCGTTGGCAGCGGCGTGGGCAGCAATGTGGTGGCCGAAACCTTCAACAACTGCAAAATGCCCGAGGGCTGGACCACAGAAATCGTGACGGGCCAACAGGATTGGACGTTTGGCACCATCGATACCACCTCTGATGCGTACGCCGGCGGCAATTCGATGGACGGCTCCTGCTTCGTGTTTTTTGATGATGACAAACTGGGCGAGTTTGCCCCCTACTCCACCGCCCGCATCGCTACGCCCTGGTTTGATGGCACGGATCACAGCCGATACACCCTCCATTTGGATGCCATTCTCCGCTACGAAAAAGAGCAACTGGCCGTCATCGTGGAGTTCGCCAATGGCGAATCTTTCCTCATCAGCCAATCCACCAGCAACGTAGGTGGGCCACAATTTCCACAATTTATTCCCATCATGCTCGATCTCTCCAACCACCGCGACGCAAAAATGCGCGTCGTGTTCGAGTACCGCGACGGCAATGCGTGGGGCTGGTGGGCTGGCATCGACAACGTGAAAATCACCGGCGAAGGCTCCATCAACGACAAGTGCACACTGGCCACCTCGCTCAGCACGGGCGCGACTTGTCTGCCGGGCAGCAACCTGCTGGCCACTTTCAATGGCCCGCCCGCCACCTGCACCGCCCGCGCTGAAGCGGGGTTGTGGTACCGGTGGACGGCAGATTTCAGCGGCACCGCCCGCTTCGAGAGCGGCGCGAAGTTCAACGACGTGGTCAACGTGTACACTGGCGGCTGCCAAGCGCTGCAAAATGCAGCCTGCAACAACCGCGACGAGCATGGTTTCGGGAGCGAAGCCACCTATTTTACCGTACAAAGCGGCACCGAGTACCTGCTCCGCGTGAGCGGGCAAACGGGCGGCTTCGGCATACCACGCGGCGATTTGTGCACAAAAATCGAGTCTGTACCCGGCTTCCCACCCACACCAGCCAACGACGACTGCGCCACTGCCGCTGCCCTCACGGTCGGCCAGCCCTGCGCCATTGGCAACAACCGCAACGCTGCCACCTCCCCTACCCTGCCCTCCCTGAATGAGCGGGCGCGGGCCGATGTGTGGTACACATTCACCGCACCAGCCGTCGGGGCAAGTGAAAAACTCGTGGTGGAAAACGGCTCGTCATTCTCTGACATCATCACCGTGTACCGAGGTGGCTGCGCTGCGCTCGAAGAGGTGTCGGGCAACCACCACGGTGGCTCACTCGACCTGCCCGCCCTCACTGCTGGCGAAACTTATTGGCTGCAAATCGCCGGAAATTTTGCCACTGTGGAAGGCCGCTTTTGCGTGGAGGTGACAAAAGTGCTCAACGACCTGCCTGCCAACGACAACTGCGTGAACGCGCTCAACATCCCCATCGGCGGCCAATGCACGGCAGGCAACAACGCTACCGCTACTTTTTCGGGAAAAATGCCGCCCTGCGCTTTTCCAGTGGATCGCGACATCTGGTTCAAATTTGTGGCCCCAGCCAGCGGCTCGGTGCTGCTGAACACGGGCGCAGATTTTGAACACTCCATGGCCATCTGGAGCGGAGACTGCAACACCCTCAGCCCATTTTTCTGTGTCAAAAACCCGCTCCGCTGCGCGGGCTATGTTTTTGTCGGCAACTTGGCTGTCGGCCAGACCTACTTCCTTCAAATCGGTGCTTGGAGCCAAGCCGCTAACCCGGGTACCGGGCAGGTTTGCGTGAAAATTTTGAGTGGAAATGCTACACCAGATTTCGAACCTTTGACACTGGATGTCAAGGAAGTATGCAACGGTGTAGGCACTGCCAAGTTGGTCATTTCTACCACTGGCGGCGTGGCTCCACTCACTTTCGAGGGTGGACAAAACGGCCAGACCCTGCCCAGCGGCACCACCTACCTCAGCATCGTAACCGATGCGATGGGCTGCGAACAAACCCACCTCGGCACGGTGAAAGTATGCTTAGACAACAGTTGCACACTGGCTGCTTCGCTCACCCAGCAGCAGCCCAAGTGCTTCGGCGCAGCCGATGGTTCGCTCACGGCCAATGTGGCAGGCGGCGCTCAGCCTTTCCAGTACAAATGGTCGAATGGCAGCACCGAAGCCATCGCTACGGGGCTGAAAGCCGGCACTTACACGGTGACGGTGATAGATGCCCTGAGTTGCGAATTTAGCAGCAGCGCGACACTCATCAGCCCAGCCGCCATCGTTGCAGCGGCGAGCAGTTTGCAAAACCCGACTCAAGGCCAGAGCAACGGCTCCATTTTGGTGGATGTGGCGGGTGGCGATGGCAACTTTGTGTTTGCTTGGCTGCTCAATGGCCAACCATTCAGTGCATCGGAAGACCTGACCAATGCACCCGCCGGGAATTACGAACTGGTCGTCACCGACGGCGCTGGCTGCAAGGCTTCGTTCCTGTTCGTGCTGACGGCTACCTCCAGCACCGACAATCCGAATGCCACGCTTTTCGCCGAAGTGTTTCCAAACCCGGCCCGCGACAAGGCCACACTCGCCGTCGCGCTGCCCACTGCGCAGACGCTGTACCTCAGCCTCGTAGATGCTACGGGCCGCGCCTTGCAGGCTTGGACGGTGGATCAAGTGACGGAGCAAAACATCCCGCTCGACCTGCGCTCACTGCCCGCTGGGGCCTACCAACTGCGGATTTTGAGCGGGAGCGGAGAGCAGGCGGCGAAAGCGGTGGTGGTGGAAAAGTAAAAGGGCAAAAGGCAAAGGGCAAAATTCGTGGCATACGCTTAGAGCCTACCCGATGCCAGCGATTCCCGCTTTGGAAGAGATGACATCTTTCGAGGCACGAGAAAGGTGTCATCTCGGCGCGTTTTTGAGATGTCACCCGCTTGT
>JAYSUY010000577.1:0-4259 GCA_043718855.1 Saprospiraceae bacterium
CCCATGTTGCCGAAGGAGCAATTGTCACTGAGATCGCCGCGCTCCAGCACGGTCACATCCCAGCCGTCTTCGTTGAGGTAGTAAGCGGTACTGAGGCCGATGATGCCTCCGCCAATGATGGTGGCTTTCATAAACGATGAAGGATGAGTAGGAACGATGAACTGAGAAAAAGAAACTACCTCGCCGTCAAACTGCCTGCTGGCTGCCAGAGGCGGGGTAGCGCGAGTTGGGCTACTTCTTTGGCTTTGGCGAGGTTGTCGTGGGGGGTGTCTTCGCATTCGAGGGCGATGTTGAGCACCAAGTGGCCGCGCCTGACCAGTAGGGTAACAGTGCTGGAACTCCACAGCGCGTCGTCGCCGAGGCCGGGTACGTCTTCTTCGTAGGTGTTGCGGCGGTCGCGGCGGAGCATGGAGATTTGCTCTCGGGCAGTGACGACGGTACCGTAGCCAAATACTTGAATGACGAGGCGATTTTGAGGGTTTAGGTAGGCGGCATTTTCCTTCTCGTTGTTGCTTTCGCGCTCTTTCCAGTCGGGTTTGTTCCAGGTGCGGAGGCAAAATGCCTGATCGGGTAGCGAGCGGGCATTGAGGATGTCGCGCTTAGGGTCTACTTGGAAGAGGCTGCGCAGGTCGGTGTCGGTGATGAGGTCGCAACCGTGGTTTTTCCAGGGGTTGGGCTTGCGGATCACAGCTCCGCTGCTGTCGGTTTCGTCCACAATGGGAGCGAGAGCAGTGGGGTCTGATGGGGCAGCAGGGTCGTGCCCGCAGGAGCAGAGGGCAAGTACTACAGCAAGGATGGGCAACAGGATGAGTCGAGACATGGGAAAGGGCTTTTGGCTTTTGGCCGGGTGCTTTTGGCTAACGGCCAAAAGCCAAAAGCCAAGAACCAGCAAATGTAACGCTGTCTGGCTTTTCCCTTTCGTTTCCCCAAAGGCAAAAACTGCCGCTGAAATGTCTCTTTGGGCTATTTCCCGTTAAAAAAAGCAAAGTCTGGGTGGGGTTGGGTATTATGTTTTGTTCTTTTGCCCCCACATCAATTAAAATTCGCAGAATCACTTTTCATTTCACTCGACAATTTATGGCAGAGACACCTGACACGACCCCGAAGGGAAAATTCCCTTCCAGTATTCCGTACATCATCGGCAACGAGGCGGCGGAGCGGTTCAACTACTACGGCATGCGGGCCATCCTCACGACTTTCTTGATAGCACAGTTTTACAACCCTACTGGCTCTACCGACCCGGCGGTGGTACAGGTGGCAGAGGCGACGGCCAATGCCAAAACCCACGATTTTGTGGCGATGGTGTACCTGTTGCCCATGTTCGGCGGCATGATCGCCGACTGGTTCTGGGGCAAGTACAAAACCATCCTCTGGCTCTCGCTGGTGTACGCGATCGGGAGCACGATGGTGGCACTGAATGTCGACAACGAGGTGATGTTCACCACGTCTTTGCTGCTGATTGCCATCGGCGCGGGCGGTATCAAGCCCTGTGTGTCGGCCAATGTCGGCGACCAATTTGATGAGAGCAACTCGCACCTGATTTCTAAAGCGTTCGATGCATTCTATTTTTCCATCAATGCCGGCTCGGTGCTTTCCATCCTGCTCATCCCTTACCTGAAAACCCACTACGGTGCTGCGGTGGCGTTTGGGGTGCCCGCTATTGCGATGTTGCTGGCCACCTTGTTTTTCTGGATGGGTCGCCACAAGTACCGCAAAATACCGCTCCCGGTTTTTGATCCCAACAAGTTGGTCATTTTCCTGACCGCGTTTTTCTCGCTGCTCGTCAGTTACCTCTATTTCGATACGCTGCCGACCATCGCTGCCAACGCCATCAAAACCACGGGGTCGTCGTCTTTGTCGGCCCTGTATCCCTTCACCGACCCCACCAAGCTGTCGTCGTTTGGCATGGGGCCGATACTCGGTGTGTGGGGTATTTTGATTGTGACCATAGCCTTCGTGTTCAAAAAACAGTGGTTTGCAAAGCCAGGCAATTTTGTCGGCATCAACCTCTACGCGCTTACCAACGGCGGTTTTGCCGCTGCGTCTCGGCAATTTGGTGCAGACAAAGTGGAGGGCATCCAGTCGGTTTGGCGCGTGTTGTCTGTGTTTGCCTTTGTTCCGGTATTCTGGGCTTTGTGGGACCAAAGCCAATCTGAATGGGTAGTGCAAGCGAAATCAATGGACCGGAACTGGCTGGGTTTGAACTGGGAATCCGAGCAGATATCATTTGTCAATGCAGCCTTCATACTCATCTACATTCCTTTGTTCACTTTCGGTTTGTATCCTTTATTGAACAAAATCGGGCTCAAAGTAACTCCGATGCGCAAGATTGGCACAGGGCTGGTACTCACGGCTTTATCATTCGTGGTAGTTGCGATGACTCAGGGCTGGATTGACCCTCAAATGGATGGTATCAATGCATTCAAGGATTCTATGAACGCGCTTTCGGAGGCCGACAAACAAGGTATGATTCAGCAATGGATCAGCGCTCACCCAGGAAGCAACATTAAATGGACGGATTTGCTCGAGACGGAATTGCTACAAGGGTACCTGCGCGACCATGGGGGCATAAAAGTTTCTTGGCAAATTTTGGCCTTCGTCATCCTGACTGCTGGTGAAGTTTTGGTTTCGATTACCTGCCTCGAATATGCTTACACGCAGTCGCCGCCCACCATGAAATCTACCATCATGGCCTGCTACCTGCTCTCCATCACGCTGGGCAACGTGCTGGTGTCCATCATCCAGACCAACATCAAAAACGGGGGCTTCTTCGCCCAGTTTCATGGGGCAGGGTTCTTCTGGCTGTTCTGTGGCATCTGTTTTGCCACAGCGTTGGTGTTCATGTTCGTGTCGCCGCGCATCAAGGAGCGGTCGTACATCGTGTGAGAGTAGATTTTTAGGGTAAAAAAAAGCGGGTAGTTGAGCAATTGTTCAACTACCCGCTTTGTGTTTTGGAATCACCTTCTACTTTTGAGTCATTACAACCCTTAATTTATGCTCAAATTCATTTTTCGTATCTTGTTGTTCGGCCTCGGCCTTTTCACCACCTACACATTTGGGCGCGACACGCTTGAGCCAATTTGGTATCGCGTGACGGGTGTCCGCGTGGAGGGGCGCATCTCCGGTTTTTTGGCTGGCCGCCATTCGCCTTCGGTGCAGCGCGAACCAGATGGCGTTCGCAATGGGAAACGTCGGTCTCGCAGACCTGTGTTTGTCTATCCTACCACGCCGGGTGCACTCGATAGCCTCGAAGGCCGAAGCAGCACGAGTGCTTTTATGCCATTCGGCAATTACGACCTGCACGAGCGCGTCACCGTAGTTTTTGATAAAAACAACCCGAGTCATGCACATATATTTGGTGGGCAACTCATCTTGATGGCCTTTTTGGTCACTTTGCTTGGGCTGTTCATGATTCGCATGGGGCTGCTTGGGCGGGAGTGATTGGTTCTACTTTGTCAGATTAGGCATATCTGGGCCGTTAGTGAAGAGGTGTCATCTTTGAGGAACGAAAAGGTGACATCTCGGAGCGGAAAGGTGACATCTCAGAGCGGAATCAGTATGTTTCTCTGCCGTTTCGAGATGTCACCACTCCTTCGTCATGATGACACCTCTCCACTTTCGCCAGTGCGCTGTTTTAAAGTGACAAAGTAGAATTAGGCAGCCAAACGCAAAAAAGGAAGCCGTTTTTGTGCTCGTGGATGGAAGCGGCTTCCTTTTTTGTGTTTGGCCTCAACCACTCGGAAGGGGCATCTTTGTAGCATCAAGAAATCATTCACCACTAAAACTGATTACCATGAAAATTGGTCCTGTTATTATTGAAGTACGCTGCCGCTTGGAGCGCGAATCGCCCGAATGGGAAGAAATCGACGACCTCTCGCTGGAGGTCGGATATCGCGCCAAAAGCGGCAAAACCCTCTGGAAAAACATCGGTTGGCTGCGAGATCGCATTGAGCCAGTCGGCAAAAATTTTGCCCACGCCCTGTGGCGGAGCAAATCTGCCGATCAGGTGCTGGCCTTTGATTTCATTCCGACGGACGACCCGAAGAGCCAATCCACCGACCGTACCTACTTCATCCGCAAGGTGGTGACCGCCGTGAATGGCCGCCGCCGCACCTCCAAGCCGCAGATGTTGCGGGGAGATTACGAAGACGAGTTTTTTGAAGTCAGTCCGACCTATCCCGGGGAGGGGGAGTAGAATTGCGGCGGTAGGCAAAAAAGTAGGGGCTGTTTTTTCGTACGAAAAAACAGCCCCTACTTTT
>JAYSUY010000578.1:0-4256 GCA_043718855.1 Saprospiraceae bacterium
ACGGCACGAGGCACCACACCAACGCGCTTCTGCGCTCTTGCCACAGCCCCCTGCCCAGCAGCAGTAGCAGCAGCACGCTCAGCGGCGGCACCGCCGTCAGCAGACTTTGAGCAAAATAAAACCACCAAGGCGATGTGCCCCAATTGGCTGCCTTGTTTTCCAAAATATTGGCGGTGAAGTAGTTGTAGGCGGTAAATACCGGCTTGCCGTACAGCCAAGCATCGGCCCAGATGCCGAGTGCGGCAGCGGCGGTAGCGCCCAGCAGCCAACCCAGTTGGGCCAGTATCTGGCGCAGCGATTTTTCAAGTCGCCACTGCCAAGCCATCCATGCGCCGAGGCCCAGCAGCGCAAAGCCCATCTGGAAGCGGAAGAAAAAGGAGAGGGCGAGGAGGAAAGTGGAGACGGCCCCACCCCGTGTCAACCCCACCCCCGGCCCCTCCCCCAAATGGGAGGGGAGATACGACGTGTTCCGTGACTCAGAACACGTCGCAGTGTATGTCGTGTCTCCCCTCCCATTTGGGGGAGGGGTCGGGGGTGGGGTTGCGGCGGCAAACCTTCCACCCTCCACCTTCTACCTCACAACTTGAACACCGTCTCGTCCACCCCCGCATTCACCTTCACCTCGCTCAGCGTCACTTTCACAGGGAACGGAAATAATCCACCGAGCGTCATGACGTGCGGCATCATCACGCCGCCTTCGGCCTTGTAGTCTGTCATGTCAATCGTCTGCGTGGCAGGCTCGCCATCGGCACCGGTGCTGCTGCTCACTTCGCGCACTTTGAGGGAGGATTTGATGTCGTAATACTCCGTCACCTTTTTGCCGTCGGGCCTCACCACTTCCAGCACATACGCAGGGCTGCCGTTGATGTCCTCGCTGCCTTTGAGCGCGAGTTTGTGACCAAGTGAGATGTAGGCAGCCTCCTTGCAGAAAGCCGCCTGCTCCTTCATGTCGTTCAGCGGCTCACCTTCCAGCGGCTGGCTTTGGCCCATCGAAATCTGGCTACCCTGAGTGCCATTGAACACTTGGCGCGACATTACGTTTGCCCCCATCGCCATTTCGATGGCGATTTTGTTGCCGCCTTTTTGCCAAGTCTTAATGCTCACCTGCTGGCCGCCCATCGACATGGAGGCCACCGACTGCACATCTTTCAGCGCAGCGATTTTGGCCGTGCCGCCGATGGCGTTGATGTAATCCTCGATAACTTTTTCGGCGGTCATGCCCGCTGGCACCGCGCTCGATGGGGCTGCTACCGGGTTGCCGTAGGTGTCGTAAAAATTGACCTGCCCACCGGGAGGCGCGAAGGGCTTGAGCCGCTCGGCCACCTCTCCCCGATCGCCCACCACCACGATGTGCGCACGGTCAGAACGGATGTATTTTTTTGCCATCGCCTGCACGTCGTCGACTGTTACGTTTTGCAGTGCTTCGAGGTACTTGGCGTAATAGTCTGCCGGGAGTTTGTAGCGGGCGGTGTTGAGGGCAAACTGTGCGGCAGTGCCCGGCTCTTCGAGGCTGCGGGAGAACTCGCCGCTGAGCACGTTTTTCACCACCTGCAACTCTTCCTCGCCGACCCGCTCGGTGCGCATCCGATCCATTTCTTTCAAAAACTCGACGAGCGAACTGTCTGTCACGCCGTTGCGGACGCTGGCCCCGCCCCGAAAACTGCCCACCATTTCGTCGGGCTGGATGCTAGTGCCAGCCCCGTAGGTCCAGCCATGCCCCTCGCGGAGGTTGGCGTTCACGCGGCTGTTGAAGTAGGCGCCGAGGATGGTGTTGGCTACGCGGGCGCGGATGACATCGGGCTTACCCGGCTTTAAATCAATGGGATACGTCACGCTGAACGCCGACTGTACGGCTCCGGTTTTGTGGACAAAATCCACTTGGCTTTTCTCTGGGGCAGCGGGCAGGGCGTAGGTTTGCTCGGCCACGGTGCCTTTGACCCACGAGCCAAAATATTTTTTGGCCTGCTGCTCAGCCTGCGCTCGCGTCACGTCGCCCACCACCACGAGGTACGCGATGTTGGGTTTGAAAAAAGTGCGGTAGTGGTTTTTCATCAGGTCCAGGTTGATTTTGGCAAGTGTTTCCTCGGTCATGCTCTCGCCATAGGGGTGGCTTTTGCCGTAGTTGAGCACCGCCGATACACGCCCTTTGATGGCATCCGGGTCGTCCTTGCTTTGCGCGAGGGCGCTCTCGGCGCGGCGTTTGGATTTGTCAAACTCCTCCTGTAGGAAGCTGGGGTTGAGCAGCACGTCGGACATGAGCGCAAGCAGTTTGTCGCTGTGCTTGCTGAGACAGCGGCCGCTCACCCCATTGGCATCCGAACTGAGGCTGGCCCCGACGAAGTCGGTGGCCTCATCGATCTGCACCTTCGAGCGGGTGGCGGTGCCTTTGCCGAGCAGTTCGCCCATCATGTCCACATAGCCCGCCGCGTCTTTTTCCAGCACGGGGTCGTAGTCCACGAACACGCGGTAGGATACTTTGGGCAGTTTGTGGTTTTCGACCACGATGACGGTGAGGCCGTTGTCCAATTTGAAGGTTTCGGCTTTGCCAATCTGGATTTTGGGCGCAGCCCCAGCCTGCGGTGCGGCCTTGCGCACGTCGCCGGTGGGCATGGGGATGGCGGGAGCGGTGAGGACGTGCTTTTTCACTTTAGTGGTTCCGCTTTTTTGGCAGACCGCCTGAGAGAGGTTGGCGAGAAGAAATACCGTGGAGAGTATGGAGAGAAAAAATGCTTTTTTCATGTCAAGGTGTTGATAGTCAATTTTTTGAAAAAAATAGGATAAGCCTCCCTCGTGCAACCCCACCCCCGGCCCCTCCCCTAAAAAGGAAGGGGGACACGACATACCCGTGATGCGGCATCACGTCTCCCCTCCTTTTTAGGGGAGGGGCCGGGGGTGGGGTTGCACGAGGGCTGGGTTGCTCATGGCCCCTTCGGCTTCGGCAGCCAGTACAGCACCACGCGGCTGTTTTTCTGGAAATACTTGTTCGCCACGCGGCGGATGTCCTCACGGGTCACTTTGCGGTAGCGGTCAAGTTCGGTGTTGATGAGATTCGCGTCACCAAAGTACATCTCGTAGTTGGCGAGGCTTTCGGCCACACCTGCGGTGTTGTCGTTGGCGCTGATGAAGTCGTTCTCGGACTGGTTGAGCAGTTTTTGGAACTCGGTTTCAGAGATCAGGTTCTTCTGCACCTCCTCGATGGCTACGTCCATGCTGTTCTCCAAATCCTTGGGGTCCACGCCCATGTTTGCGATAGCGTAGCAGATGCTGAAACCAGGGTCTTCGAGGCCGAAGGAGAAACTGCCGGCGAACACGGCCTTCTGCTCGGTGTCCACGATTTGCTTGTTCATGCGGCTGCTTTCGCCCTGGCTGAGCAGTTGGCTGAGCATCTGCACGGCGTAAAAATCGGGCGTACCCTGAGCCGGGATGTGGTAGCCGAGGATCACGCCAGGCAGTTGCACGTTGTCGTAGGCCGTGTCGCGGGTGGCGACAGCGATGGGCGGCTCGGTGATTTTTGGGCGGTAGATTTCGGTGGTGCCGCGTGGGATGGTCTTGAAGTACAAATCCACCAACTGCTTGGTTTGCTCGATGTCGATGTCGCCCGCGATGGAGAGGATGGCGTTGTCTGGGCGGTAGAAATCTTTGTAAAATGTCTGATAATCAACCTCTTCTGCTGCGTCCAAGTGTTCCATCGTACCGATGGGCGTGTTTTTGTAGGGGTGAGTTCGGTAGAGGCGTTTGAGGGTTTCTTCCAAAACGCGACCGTAGGGGCGGTTGTCGTAGCGGAGGCGGCGCTCTTCTTTCACGACTTGGCGCTGGGTCTCGATGCCCACTTTTTCGACGCGGGCGTGGAGCATCCGCTCGCTTTCAAGCCAGAGGCCGAGGGCGAGTTGGTTGCTGGGCAGCAGTTCGTAATAGTAGGTGCGGTCGAAGGAAGTGTTGGCGTTGTTGGTGCCCCCCGCCTTGTTGATGTAGTCGTCAAATTCGCCGCGCTTGATGTTGTCGGAGCCTTCAAAAAGCAGGTGTTCGAAGAAGTGGGCGAAGCCTGTGCGGTTGGGTTTTTCATTTTTAGAGCCGACGTGGTACATGACCGAGACGCACACGTTGGGCGTGGTGTGGTCTTCGTGGAGCAGGACTTTGAGGCCGTTGGGCAGGTCGTACTCGGTGAACGAGATGTTTTGGCCGAAGGCCGTGCCGCTGAGCGCAAGGCAGAGCGCGGCGGGCAGGAGAAGTTTTTGCATGGTGGCGTGTATGTGTTG
>JAYSUY010000579.1:0-4239 GCA_043718855.1 Saprospiraceae bacterium
AGTTGATTGAGCGTGGCATCGTCAAGACGGTGAAATCCGCCAAGAAACTCGTAGATCGCAAGGATCAAGTGATCTGGGAGATTCTGGAAAACATCCTGCGTGGCCACCCCGTCATGCTCAACCGGGCACCGACACTTCACCGCCTGTCTATCCAGGCTTTCCAGCCGCGTCTCATCGAGGGCAAAGCCATCCAGCTCCACCCGCTCGTGTGTACGGCTTTCAACGCCGACTTTGACGGTGACCAGATGGCTGTTCACGTCCCGCTGAGCCACGCTGCCATTTTGGAAGCGCAAGTACTCATGCTGTCGAGCCACAACATGCTCAACCCGCAGGACGGATCGCCGATCACCCTGCCTTCGCAGGACATGGTGCTTGGCCTGTACTACCTCACAAAAGAGCGCAAGTCTATCCCTGAAGCGCCGGTGAAAGGCGAGGGCCGCAAGTTCTATGCGCCGGAGGAAGTATCCATCGCATACAATGAAGGTCAACTTGACCTGCACGCTGCCATCGAATGCCGTATTGCGCAGTTGGAGCATGGTGAAATTGTGTACAAGCGCATGAAAACCACCGCTGGCCGTGTGATTTTTAACCAAGCCGTACCGCTCGGTGTGCCTTACATCAACGACTTGCTCACGAAGCGCAACCTGAAGGGCATCATCGGAGACATCATCACCCGTACGAGTTTCAAGCAGACTGCGGAATTTTTGGACCAGATCAAGGAACTTGGTTTCGGCTGGGCATTCAAAGCAGGTCTTTCCTTCAACTTGGGTGATTTGGTCATCCCGAATTTGAAGAAAACAGCACTTGAAGCAGCACAAGCCGAGGTGGATGAGGTGTGGGACAACTACAACATGGGCCTCATCACGTACAACGAGCGCTACAACCAGATCATTGATAAGTGGACGTTTGCGGACAACCGCATTACCGACCGCCTCATGCAGGAGTTGGCTACCCACAAGCAGGGTTTCAACTCCGTGTTTATGATGCTTGACTCCGGTGCGCGTGGTTCCAAGCAGCAAATCAAGCAGTTGTGTGGGCTTCGCGGCCTGATGGCAAAACCCCGTAAATCGGGCGACACAGGTGGGGCCATCATCGAAAACCCGATTCTTTCCAACTTCTTGGAGGGCCTCTCGGTGCAAGAGTTTTTCATCTCGACGCACGGTGCCCGCAAGGGTCTGGCCGATACCGCACTGAAAACCGCTGACGCAGGTTACTTGACCCGTCGTTTGGTGGACGTAGCACAAGACGTGGTGATCCGCGAAGTGGATTGCAACACCCTGCGCGGCATTGATACAACCTCATTTAAGGAAGGCGATAAAGTCATCGTTAACCTGAAAGACCGCATCAAAGGCCGGTACAGCCTCTACGACATTTACCACCCAGACACGGAACAGTTGATGATTGCCGCTGGCGATTACATCACCGACCAGGTTGCAGTGGATATTGAAAAGGCTGAGATTGAAGTCGTTACCATCCGCTCTGTGATGACTTGCGAAAGCCGACATGGAGTGTGTACCAAATGCTACGGCAAAAATCTGGCTACCGGGCGCATTGCAGAAATGGGTGACGCGACGGGCATCATCGCCGCACAGTCTATCGGTGAGCCGGGTACTCAGTTGACCCTGCGTACCTTCCACACGGGTGGTACGGCATCGCTCACATTGGCCGAAAACAGCATCACCGCCCGTGCAACTTGTAAACTCGAATTTGACTCTATCCGTACCGTAGATGGTACCGACAACGACGGCAAAGCCGTTAAAGTCGTGGTATCTCGTACAGGCGAGATTCGTAGCTTGGATACAAAAACCAACCGGGTAGTGGCCAACAACCACATCCCCTATGGTTCGTTCCTCTTCGTCCTGGACGGCCAAGAAGTCCAGCGTGGAGACAAACTTTGCGAATGGGATCCGTTTAACGCCGTGATTGTCAGCGATTTCAATGGCGTGATCCGGTTCAACAGCCTAGAGGAAGGCACTAACTTCCGCATGGAGCGTGACGATCAGACCGGTTTCGCCGAGAAGATCGTGACGGAGAGTAAGAATAAAAAGAAGATTCCGACGATTGCGATCATTAACGCCAAGACGGGTGAGGAACTGAAAAACTACTCGCTCCCAGTGGGTGCGTACATTTCGGTGGAAGACAACGAGGAGGTAAAATCGGGTCAGCAAATTGTGAAAATCCCCCGCAAACTCGGCAAGATTGCCGACATCACGGGTGGTCTGCCACGTGTAACCGAACTCTTCGAGGCGCGTAACCCATCCAACCCAGCAGTGGTCGCTGAGATCGACGGCATCATCACTTTCGGTGGCATCAAACGTGGCAACCGCGAAGCGACCATCGAAGCCAAGGACGGCCAAAAACGCAAGTACATGGTGCCGCTCATCAAGCACGTATTGGTGCAAGATGGCGACTATGTTCGGGCTGGTACCGCCCTCACGGAGGGTACCATTTCGGTGAAAGACATCTTGGCCATCAGCGGTCCGTTCGCGGCTTCGCAGTACCTCGTCAACGGGGTGCAGGAGGTGTATCGCTCGCAGGGTATCGTCATCAACGACAAGCACATCGAGGTCATCGTGCGCCAGATGCTCCGCCGTCTGGACATCGTGGATCCAGGTGATACGCACTTCCTCGCTGGCGAACCCATTGAGCGCAACGAGTTCATTGACTACAACGACTGGATTTACGACAAGAAATTCGTGCTGGATGCAGGCGACAGCCAAAAACTGAAGCCTGGTGCACTCGTCACGCTGCGCCAAATCAGGGAGGAGAACTCCATCCTGAAGCGCAACGACAAAAAACTCGTGGAATTCCGCGATGCGATGCCCTCCACAGCGGTATCGATGTTGTTGGGTATCACGAAAGCCTCGCTCGGTACCGAGTCTTGGATTTCGGCGGCTTCGTTCCAAGAGACCACCAAGGTGCTTTCCACAGCAGCCATCGCTGCCAAGAAAGACTTCCTGATGGGCTTGAAAGAGAACGTCATCGTCGGCAAGAAAATCCCAGCCGGTACGGGTATGCGCCAGTACGACAACCTGCAAGTCACTGGCTCCGGCCGTCCGTTCAAAGATCAGACGGAAGGTGCTTTTGAGGAGGCTATGTAAGCGATCATTTCGTCTGCAGCGTCATTCGTCATCATTTGACATTGACCTCAGCGAATGATTCAGTAACAATAAAAAACGCCGTCGCTCCATCTGTTGGAGCGGCGGCGTTTTGGTTTTTGCTGACTGTGAAGCGATTAGCCTATTTCCAAGTCGGCAGCACCCCCCGCAGCCCCATGTCCACGATTTTTTCAGCGGGCGTAACGCCATCGCCGTACAGGTCCAGTTGACCGTTGGCGTTGTCATCTTTCCACTCAAAACTTTGGTTGATGGAAAACGAGAGCGTCACCGTCAGGTCGGTGGTTTCTTTGCCGGTCACCACCAGCGATTTGTCAAACTTGCCCGTCACCACGCAGGAGCCAGCGGGTACGGGGCTGCTGGCAAAAAGTGGGTTCACCACGGTGGTCGAGCCAGCCGGAGCCTCGCCGGAGTAGAGTTGGTTGTAGGTGTTGTAGGGCGGGGTCAGGTTGGTCTCGAAGGCCCAGAAGCCCTGCTTGCGGTCGTCGTTGACGGCCAGCGTTTTCTCGCGGGGCTTGATCGAAGTAAGGTAAGTATTGAAGCCGACGAAGGAGGCAACGCTGCCTTTTTGCTGCTTCAGATCGCCCACGAGCGGGATTTTGTTTATGTTGAACAGCACGTCGTAGTTCTGGTACGTCACGCTGGCGCGCACCCACTCGTAGGTGCCGGGCGGCACGTCTTTCAGGCTGATTTTGGTAAACACCTCGTTGGCTCCGGCCTTGGCGGCTTGGTCGAAATCCACAGCCGTTTCACACCTTTGCTGGTCTCGGCGGCATGGTACACGATGGCACCTTTGCCCAAAGCAGTGAGGGCAGCCGGGGCCAGTTCGATGTAGTGGACGCTCATTTGCTTGAAATCGGGGGTTTGCGCGGCATTTCCAGTAGGAATGGCGGCAGGTAGCCCGATGTTGTTGAGTCGGGGCTGAGCGGCATCGAAGTTGAACTGAAACTGGAGGTTGGCCTTCGTGTCGGTCGCGTCATCTTTTTTGCAGGAAGAAAAAGCGAGCGTAGCGGCGGCGGTGAGCAAAAGAAAAGTGTGCAATCGCATAGTCGGGAAGTGAGTTTGGTGAAAAAATAGTAACAACTTAGCCGCCATTGACTTGTCATGTCGCAACGAAGTGGAG
>JAYSUY010000580.1:0-12455 GCA_043718855.1 Saprospiraceae bacterium
GTGGCACTGCCTCATTTTTTTTGCCCAAAACTAAAGCGATAGGAACAAACCACTCACGAGATTCTCGTCTTAGAAGAATACAACTCTGGTCGCTGCCAAACCTCAGGGCGATTTTCTGGTTATGCCATTCCATGAAAGTCGCTGGTTTCAGTTTCATCCGCAACGCCCTCCTCTACGACTACCCTGTGGTGGAGGCCATCCGCTCCATCCTGCCCCTCTGCGATTACCTCGTTGTGGCTGTCGGCCAATCGGAAGACGATACTTTAGCCCTCGTGCGCAGCATAAATGACCCCCGTCTCCACATTGTCGAGACCCAATGGGACGACTCGCTCCGGGCGGGTGGGCGGGTGCTGGCAGTCGAGACCGACAAGGCTTTTCAAGCCATACCCAACGACTACGACTGGTGTGTCTACATCCAAGCCGATGAGTGCGTCCACGAAGACGATTTCCCAGCCATCCGAACAGCCATGCAGCAGTATCTCCACGACTCAGATACCGATGGCTTGCTGCTGCACTACCGCCATTTTTATGGTTCCTACGATTTTGTAGGCGCATCGCGTCGCTGGTATCGGCGTGAGGTGCGCATCGTACGCAACAACAAGCGGATAGGCAGTTACCGCGACGCGCAAGGCTTTCGGCTGGGTACCACTCCAACCACCCTCCCCATCGAAAGCGGGAGCACGGCTCCCCCCCTGTTGGGGGGGCTGGGGGGGGCTAAACTTCGTGTGCGCCTCATACCTGCTCACATTTACCACTACGGTTGGGTGAAACACCCAGCAGCACAACAGCGCAAACAACAGAATTTCAATCGATTGTGGCATGATGATGACGCGGCTAAACAACGTGTAGGCCATCAAGACATCTACGATTACAACGGTACAGAACCGCTCCAGCGGTACACAAGTACCCATCCTGCCGTGATGCAACCCCGCATTGCAGCCATGAATTGGCGGTTTGCTGGCGACCCTACACAGGCTCGTTGGTCGTGGAAAGACCGGGTTTCCAACTGGGTAGAGCGTAGCACTGGTTGGCGACCAGGCGAGTACCGAAATTATGTGCTGCTGAAATGATGGTCGTCATTTTGTCATTGACCGTGATTGCGCCGCTGTCGCCTACTAACGAAATGACGAATAACAACGCTCAATGACAAAATGACCAATGCCGCAACCACGACCCATGCCCACCCCTGCGGCGGTGTCACGGATCGGTCAGCCCCCACCGCCACCAACCCTGCCCAGAAGTAGGGCGATTGCAGCGTGGTCGGCACTTTTGAGTCGTTGAGGTAAGTCAGTTTTGCCTCGTGCAACGCAGCGCATACCGATCCGCCAGTCCCTATTTTGTTGTAAAAACGACCAACCAGTAGCGCCGTGCTGTGGTCGTTCACCGTCCAGAGGCTCGACACCACACAGGCCGCGCCCGATTGAGCAAAAGCGCGGGCCAAACTCATCACACCTTCGCCAGCCTGCTCCGTTCCCAGCCCCGTCTGGCAGGCGCTCAGCACCACCAAGTCGGCTTGCAGCGGCAGCGCGTAGATGTCGGGCAGGTACGCCGCGCGGTCGTATAGTTCAATACGCGGCGGCTGCTCGCCCGATGTGCTGGCGTAGGCATGAGTTGAAAAATGCAGCACCCGATAATTCCCAGCGGCTCCAGATACTTGCGACCAATCTGCCTGATGGTCAAGTAGTTCGGTCACTGACTGGGAGCCAATTGACAGCCACTCGTTGCGGCTGGCCGAGAGCGGAGCCAGCCCGCGCACACCCTGCTGGCACACCGGAGCAACGGCCAGCAGGTACCGCTCGGCTCTACTGCGCAGCAGGTTTTGCTGCCGCAAGGTGGCCACCGACCAAGCGTAGCGCACCGCCTGTCGGCGCAGCAGATAGGGCGCGTTTCGCAAGTTGGTAGCACCGCTTGGTGCGGCTGTGAGGAGAGCCTCGAACGGTACCGCATTCAAAAAACCATCCGGCACGATCAACAGCCGCTGCGCAGCACCGGCACCGGGCGGCAGGAGTTTTTCGTGCAAATCAAAAGCGGCATGGAGGTAGCCCACTGGGTCGTCAAGCATAGCATGGGCATGAGCAAAAAATGCCCCAAAGGCAGTCGCCGCCGCTTGCAAGGCTGCGTCGTTTGGGAGGCGGTGCCAAGCCGGGGCGCAGCCTCTGGCGATGACAAATACATCCACAAACTGCTGACTCACAAAGTATTCAAGCAATATTTCGCCTTCGGCCAAACCTTCGCTTGCGGCAGCCAGCGCGGTGGGGCCGAGCCGACTTTTCGCCTCCGACAGGCGCGGGTAGGCGGCGGCGATGGTGCGTTGGAGGGCGGTGATTTGCTGGGCCAATGCATCGGCTTCGCCGCTCCACTGCTGGGCGAGCGGGCTGCGGGGTTGGAGCAGCAAATTTTTCTCAAAAAAAGAACGGCTCCGGCGGAGTTCGACTAATTGACCAAAACGCGGGTCGCTGCCCGCGAGCCGCTGGCGCACGAGGTTGTCGTGCAGGGCATCCAGCAGCAGCGCGGCCTTGCTGCGCTCGGCGATGGCGAAGGCTTTTTCGAGGTAAGTGGGCTGTCCAGTTTTTTCAAAAAGTAGGCGTGCGACGTGCATGGCCGCTGCCTCGCGGGCGCGGGCGGTGCGCTGCAAATCGAGTTTGGAGGTTTCATACTGGAACACCTCTCGGTGGCGATCTTCGGCAGTGCGGGCGAGGTCGTGGCAGTCGGCGGCACAGTGCAACCAAGTCAGGTCGCCCGTTTTTTGGTACAGCATTTCAGCGGCTGCGGCTTTGCTGCTCAGGCTCTCCCAGATGGCGTTTTCTTCATAAGAATGTGCGGCATCTGGGTTCTCGTATGGGTTTTTAGGTAAAAAAGTGGGCAGCACAGCATGGAGTGCGCGGTTGGCGGCATCCAGTGCAGGTTGTGGTTGGCCAAGTCGAAAGTAGAGTTTGGAGAGGTCATTTTCGGTTTTGCTGAGTTCTCGGTCGCGGGGGCCGTAGGCCGTTTTGGCAGCAGCGAGGGCTTGCTGGAGCCAACGTTCGGCTTCGGTCAAGCGGCCCAAGCGGAGGCAAGCGTTGGCGGCAGTGCGCAAGGCCTTGGCCCGAAGGCCCGGCTCGCGGCTGCGGGCTGCTGCCAGCGCATTTTGCAGGGCTTCGGCGGTTTGGCCCGCATCGAGTTGGGCTTGGGCGAGGCCGCCGAGCAGCACGGCGCGGCGGTCGGGCAGCAACTTGGGCAACGCGAGGCCTTGCTGGAATGCGGCGAGGGCTTCGGGGTACTGCCGAGCGTTCCAGTGGGCGAGGCCGATGTTGCTGTACAGCCCTGCGAGTGCAACTGGGTCGTGGCTGAGTGGCAGTATTTTTTGGAAAATAGCCAGTGCTTTGGCGTTGTCGCCGAGCCGGGTGTAGTGGTTGCCGAGCGGTTTGTAGAGTGTTTCAACTGCCTCAAAATCAGAGAATTGAAACTGCTCGTACCAAACCCGCGCCTGCTCATAGGCTTGCACGGATTGCCACACGCGGCCTTGCTGGAAGAGGTGCCAGCCTCGGTGGGTTTGGAGGTAGAGGAAAGGCTCGCAGTCGTAGGCGTTGACGGGTTCGCGCCAGTGTTGCGCCCAAACCGCATCGAGCAGTGGGGCAGCAGCGGGGTCATCATCGGAGTAGGTGTAGTAAATATCCAAGTGCGCCCAAGCCCAAGCGGCGAGGCTGTCAGCGGAGCGGGCGAGGCGCACTTTTTCGGTGGCGTAACGGCGCACACTGTCTGGCTGGCCTTTTTCCTGAAAATACTCAATGCGCTCGTCGTAGCGGTGCGGGTCAGGCTGGGCGAGGAGACCGAGTGGGAGGAGGAGAAAGAGCATTTTCAGCATTGCGTGGTAGGCTGATGAGGTTGACTAGGTTTATGAGGTTGATGAGGTTGATGAGGTTGATAATCAACCTCATCAACCTTATAAACTTTATCAACCTCCTCACCTTTTTTGTCAATTCAGTTGCAACGCTCGCCCAGCTTCGCCCCAAGTCATCAGGCCCTCGCGGAGGACGTAGATTTTTTTGAACCCGTAGCCCTTCATTTTTCTCCCCGCTTCGAGCGCCAAATATCCGGAAGCATCGTACAGCGCAAACTCGTTTTCCACGCCCAGAGAGGCCAAACGGTGATAAAAAAGCGAATCAGTGGCATCCATGTTGGTCGCCCGCCAGATGTGGCCCTTGGCAAACTCGGTGGCCGGACGCAAGTCGAACAGCATCATGTTGCGCTTGGTATTCAGCAAGGTATCAAAATCGAGGGGGCCGAGCAGCATCAGCACAGTGTCCACCTCTGGACGAGGCGGCGGCGTGTTGGCGGTAGTGTCGGCGGGTTGGTTGTTGCAAGCAAAAACGAGGCTCAGCAGAGCAAGGGAAAAAAGGAAACGCATGGTTGTTTTTTTGCGCAAAGGTAGAAAATACAACCCCACACCCGCCCCGCCAGGTTGGGGCGGGTGTGCTACCTCACCACGCCCACCTCTCCCTCCCACCGCCGCCTTTCTCCATCCGTAAATTCCACCTCTGCTGCCCAGACGTACACACCGGGCGGCATTTTTTGGCCTTGAAAACGCCCGTCCCAGCCAAGTTGCGGATCGTTGGGCGCAAAATTGGTGCGCTCGAACAGCAAATTGCCCCAACGGTCGAACACCCGCAGCCAGCGCACCTGCGCCACTGCATCGCTGCCGTAGGCCGTAAATTGCTCATTCTCAAATAGTCCGCCACCATCGGGAGCGATGATGTTGGGGAAAAACACGAAGCGCGTTTTGTCCACATCCACCACCAGTGTGTCAGAGGCTGGGCAGTCACGCTCGTCCGTCACCGTCACCGTCACCGAAGTCGGTTGCTGGATGCGGAGGGTCTGGTTCAGGCGGTTCTGCTCCGGGAACATGGCAGCTGGCTCCCACCTGATTTGCTGCAAAGCCGCCGAGACAGGTGCCACCGTAGCCGCGAGCGGGGAAGGCAGGCCCGGAATCACAGAGCTGCTGCCCGCCAGCGTCACCTGAAAAACGGGCGGCTGCGGCACCGCGACTGGCCCGGCCCAAGTGCAGCCGTTGGCATCACGCACCGTGAGGGTGTAGGTGGCGGCGGGCAGGTTTTCAAAAACCGAATCTGGCTGAAAGTTTAGCCCGTCCAGACTGTACGCGAAAGGCGGCAGCCCGCCCGTCACGTCCGTTACCCACAGCCGCCCGTCGGAAAGGCCGTAGCAGCGCACGGAGTCCTCGCGCGCGCTCGCGCTCGTAGGCATAATGCGCACGAGCGCGCGCTCGCGCACGAGGGCGCACCCCAGCGCGCTGGTAAGCGTGAGCGAGTACGCGCCGGGCGCAAGGCCCGTGAGTATGGGCGAGGTGCTGCCGTTCGACCACTTAAACTGGAACGGCCCGCTGCCGCCCGGCACCGCCGTGATGCTGCCCAGCGTGTTGCACGTCGGGTTTTGGGAAACAAAATCGAGGGCTATGGTCTGCACTTCCACCCGCACCGTATCGGTGACGAAGCACTCGCCGCTTTGCACCGTGAGGGTGTAGGTCGTGGTGGCGGCGGGCTGCGCTACGGGGTCGCGGCAGTCCGTGCAGCTCAGCCCGGCGGCTGGCGACCAACTGATTTTTTCCAAACCAGAGCCGCCTACGAGCAGCCGCGCTGAGTCGCCGACACAGATGGCCGTATCCTGCGGGAGCAGCAGCCCGGCGATGCTGCTGAGCGTGATGAGCAGGGTGTCGGAGTAGATTTTGCCGCAGCGGTCGCGGGCCTCCACCCAGTATTTGCCTGCGGCAAATGCGGTGAGCGTGGAGTCGGTGCTGCCGTTTTGCCAGCGGTATTTTTCAAAGCCCGGCCCTGCGTGCAGGGTGATGGTGCTGCTGCCGCAGCGGGCGAGGTCGGGGCCGAGGTCAAGGGGTTTTTCTTCGTAAAATACTGAAAATGAGGCGATGTTGTCGGCGTAGCCGCACTCCACGCCCCGGCGGGCGGGGAAGTTGGCGGCCAAGTTGAAGGGCCGGGGCTGGGTGCCGTCGTCGTTGGCGACGGCGTAGAGCGGCTGATTGAAAGTGGCGGGCAGGTCAACAAAAAACGAGCGGCACTGCCCCTTGCGCAGCCAGCCTTTGAGGTAAATGCGGAGGAGGAGCGGCGCGTTGGTGGCCGTCGGGTCGCTGGCGTAGAGGGCGATGGGCAGGCTGTCGGGCAGGGGCTTTTCGCCGTAGTTGCAGAGTGTGAACCAGGCCCGGATGCTGTCGCCGCCCGCGATGCAGCGGCTGCTGTCGCTGCGCAGCGAGAAGTCCGTGAGCGGGCGGTAGGGCCGGTAGAGGCTGTCGAGCAGGGGCAGTTGCGCCTGGTTTTTGTTGAGCGGGCGGTTGGTGCTGCCGGGGGGCAGGGGCATCTGGTGGGGCTGCTGCTGGCGCGGCACTGTGAGGTCGTCGTGGATGGCGACGGGCAGGTAACTGAACTGGTTCCACACCGGGCGAGCGGGGTACCACTGGCCACCGTCGGATTTCAGCACTACAAGCCGACCCCGGCGGTCGTCGGGCGTTTTTTGGTCGTCGGGCGAGGCGTAGGTGGTGTACACGATGTCGGCTTCGAGGTCGCCATCCACGTCGGCGATGACCGGGTAGTTGTCGAATGGCAGCGATGGCGCGTTGATTTTGAACCAGTTGCGCTGGGCATCTACGCCTGGCGGGAAGGGTGCGGGGCCGCCGTAGATGACCCGGAGGTCGGTGCTGTCGTGCAGCACGATTTCGTCGTAGCCGTCGCCGTTGAAGTCGAAAGCCGTGACGGCGAGGGTGTGGCCATCCTGTTCGAGAAAAGCGGTGGGTAGCCCGCTGCGGAAATTGATGGGCGTTTGCCACCAAGCATTTGCTGTACTAGCAGGTGCTTGGGCATTGAAACAGTAGAGAACACCCCTGAAGCCCAGCAAGATTTCGGGCAAATCCTGAGCAAATCCTTTCAGTCGATCATCGTACACATTGGTGATGCAAATCTGCGCGCAGCCATAGGCTGGGGTATTGCCGAGGTTTGTATTGAATAGGATTGCATTGCCATCTAAAATGGTCGCTATGCCAGTATTGATACCCGGTATCACCGATTTTAGAACTCCATCCGGCTGGACAGCCGCGATGGCTGCATAACTCAGGGTAGTATTACCAAGGTTGAGTTCATTTGTTACAAACCCATCCCCTTGCTTTTCTACTGAAAAAATGGACCCGCCTGCAGCGATTTCCATTGTCGGACATTGCTTACAGGCGCTGGGGTTGCCTAGCACATCTGCCACCAAGCTGCTGTTGACTGGGAATATCTGGCTGGCAGCATATAACTGCCCATAATTCTGTGGCCCCGAGCTGTTGGAAATCTCCACCAGCCCATTGGGCAACTTAGACTTAAGCCAAAAAACTTGGCTGCCGCTGTACAATTCTGATATGCCATCGTGGTCAAAGTCGGCGGGATAGAGTCGCATACCGAGAGGGCTGTTGTTCCCACTGAGTGCCCAGAGTTTCATAGGCGGGTTCGCACCGGGCTGGTAGTCTGTGTAAATGTGTATCGCACCTTCCGAATTGATCACGATGAACTCTGGCCGCCCATCGTTGTCTAAGTCGGCTATGGTCGGGTGGGCCATCGGAAAATTCAGATACCCACCAGGCACAATGATCTGCTGCGGAGATGCGACATTGCTGCCATCGCCTCGAAAGATGAGGAAACGTGCGCCCACACCATTGATGCTCGAGGGCGCGGTGGAGATGATGATCTCGGGTATGCTATCCGTGAGCGGGTTGAGGTTGCCCACCAGCGGCACCCCCACCACACTCACTCGGTCTGTGGGCGTGGTCCAAGCGATTCGGCCCTTGATATCAGCAAGGAGTGTTTGGTCGATGCAGCCAAGAGGCGGCTGAGCGCAGGCGCAGTCAGTGTCGTAGCAGTCCACATAGTTGTCACCATCGTCGTCGCGGTCGTTGCCGCAGATTTCGGGGCAGCGTTGCTCGTTGCAAAACTGGTTCACGACAAAGATGTTGGAGTCGGTTTCGGCGATGATGTTGAGGGTTGCCCAGTCGGGTGGGAAGGGGCTGAAGGTGAGCGGTTCGGTCTGTGCCACGAGGTTCACAGACAAGTTTTGGTCGCTGGGAGAATTGGCCCCAACACAATCACCGTGCGTGCCATCGGCAGTCGTAGCGACGAATGTCCGGATGGGCGACCAAACCCCCGGCTCCCGCGAAGTATGGATGAATTTGCCTGTATTGGCTCCCTCCAAGCGGCGGACATAATTTTCGGTACCGAATATCGGGAAGGTAGCAGAAATAGCCATCGCCCAAGTCTGCGCTCCATCAGTAGCGGCTAACTTACTGAACTGGTTGTCTTTGCACACCACGACCCCATCGCCGGGGAGTACAGCCATTTTGGTATAATTGGGCGACTGACGCGCCCAGACGACCTCTCCCGTAGCATCGATTTTCCAGAGGTAGCCATCCGTCCAACTGCTGCTGCCGCTGACGAGGTAGGTGTCGTTGCCGTCGGTGTCCATCACCCGCCGTTTTTCTTCCAAAAAAAGCGAAAGGCCGGGCTGATTGGCAACGCCATACCTTTTGGAAAAAACAAGGCTGCCATCTGAGGCCAATTTGACCAGCGACCCTGATGCGCGTGCCACCATCAGGCCTCCATCGGCAGTGCCCTGTATTTCCACCAAGCGGTTAGGGTCGGTGAGGCCCACGCTCCACAGCGGGTTGCCGTCAACGTCCGTCCGTATGGCCCACCATTCCAAGGTGAGCAACGAAGTCACTCGTTGCACCGCCAAAAAGTAACCGCCCGATTGGCACACGGCGGCCAATACGCTGCCACTTTTCAGGGCAGTCCATTTTTTTGCCCACAGCACTTGCCCCGTAGCGTCGCACTTCATCGCAAAGCCCTCATTTTGAGACACTGTCGTAAACCCCGTGAGCAGGTAGCCGCCGTCGGGCGTGTTCACGATGCTACTAATAGTGTTCAACGGCGGGTAGGTACGCTGCCACTCCTGCGCACCGCCCGACGAGATTTTGGTGAGCGAAGCACCTTTGATCAGTACATAGCCCCCAATGACATGTCCGCCATCGTTCGTCGGCTCCAAAATGCGCGGCCTCAACTTGCTCAAGCCATTGCTGACTACTGCGCTTCGGTCGTACTCCCGATACAAGTACTCCGGGCACACGCTCCCCACCGCCAGTGTCAGTGTAGCCGATATGGAGCAAAATGTATTCGAGGCTACCAAAACCACCGAGACGTAGCCGTTTTGGGTAAAAATTTGGCTGAATGCCGGGGCATTGGACACCACCGCACCGTCCACCGTCCAGATAAAAACCGTAGCCCCAGAAGTCAGTGCCGCCAGCGTGACCGACTGGCCCACATCCACCGCAGTGTCCGAAGCCACGATGGCCGCAGTGATGTTGCAGGCCACCGACACCAGCACCTCGGTCGTATCGGCGCAGCGCGGGTCGCCGTTGCTCACCACGAGCCGCAGGGCGTGTATGCCTGTGCTGCTGGGCGTGTAGGGCGGAGGTGTAGCGTTTTGGGAAAACAGGCTGCCGTTGTCGTACCAAGCGAACTGCGTAGCACCTACCGAGAGGTTGGAAAATGTGAGGCTTGCACCAGCCACGATGCTGCTGCTGGATACTCCAAATGCGGCAGAGATTGGCACCGGGCAAGGCTCCAAACAGGCCTTGGAGGTGAGCAAACTTTTCCGTGCATCCTCTACCGCAAGGTGCATCCGCAGGCCTTGCCCGGCAGTGAAACCGGAGTAGCAGGTCTGGGGTGAGTAATCCATAAAATTCCAGCCGAAGTCGTCCACATCCGTGGTAAATGGGTTGTTGGGGGAGGTGTCATTGGCATCGGTGGAGCAGGAGTTGAAGGGGCAGCCTGCGCCGGTGGCTCGGTCGGGCGGCGTATCGCACACGCGGTCGCCAGCCGTGAGGCAATTGGCGTTGGCGCAGCCTCCATCGAAGGTGTGGTAGAGGCCGAGGTAGTGGCCCATCTCGTGGGCGAGGTTGCTGACTTGAGCGGGTGTACTGCCCAGCCCAGCGGCTTCCAGCACGAGGCCATCGTAAGGCAGTCCGTGCGCAGCGGGCAGATAGGCATAACCGCCAACACTCGGCCCAACGGCGGTGCTGCTGATGCCTCGCACCAACCAAATATTGATGTACTGTTGTGGATTCCAACGACTTAGATTTTTCAAAGTCAAATCTTGTGTCTCCAAAATCATCTCCGTGAGCGGCGAGGCGGTGCGCGTGATGCCGTTGGTAGCCTTGCCATCGGGCGTTTGGCGGGCGAGGCAAAACTGCACCAGCACATCGCTGCCCGCGCCCTGTTGGGCGAAGTAGCCCGTGTGCGCGAAGGCGGCGTTGAGGTGAGCGATGGCGGTTTCCACCTGCGCGTCGCTGAGGTTTTCTGGCCCATTTTGATGCACCACATGCACGACTACGGGCAGTACGAGGGGCATGATTACTGGGGAAAATTCAGTGCCGCTCGATTGCTTCGTGGCATTCAGTGTGCTGTGGAGGATGGATTTTTCCAGCGTGTCGTGTGCAGCGCGGTAGTCGGCATTTTCAGTAAAAAGCCGCTCGTGGAGGTGGCCGGTGGCGCAGGGCGTTTGGCTCCAAAGAGCAAAAGGCAAAAAGCAAAGGGCGGAGGCGTAAACCGCAAAACGGCAAAATGTAAAATGTAAAACTGCAAAGGGCAAGGGGTGGGAGTCGGTGTTTATCTTCATGGTGCAGGCAATTTTGCCCAAAGATAAACGGCTCGCCCAGCGCAGGGGTTGGCGAAGTGCGGCAAAGACAGGATTGTACAGAAAAAACTCTTGGGTGTAGTGAGGCGGTGGCTTGCACGAACGCTCAAATAATTTTGCGAGAGGCCAATCGACTCACAGTGACCAATGACAGAAATAGCGACTTTTGCGCTATGCCTACACCAGATTTTTCAAAAATCGCCCTCGACCCGACGCTCCGCTCCTCATCGGAAGCTGTCTACCCCTCACCCCTCACCCCTCACTCCTCTTTCGTGGCTGGGCTGCCTCCCTTCCTCGGCGGCCCCTACTCGTCCATGTACCTCACCCAGCCCTGGACGATTCGACAGTACGCTGGCTTCTCCACCGCCGAGGCCAGCAACGCTTTTTACCGCAGAAATTTGGCCGCTGGCCAGAAGGGCCTGAGTGTAGCGTTCGATCTTGCTACCCACCGGGGCTACGACTCCGACCACCCCCGTGTGGTAGGCGATGTGGGCAAGGCGGGCGTGGCCATCGACACGGTGGAGGACATGAAAATCCTCTTCGATCAAATCCCGCTTGGCGAGATGTCGGTGTCCATGACCATGAACGGGGCAGTGATTCCCATCATGGCTTTTTACATCGTAGCCGCTGAGGAACAAGGTGTTAGCCCCGCCCAACTCTCCGGCACCATCCAGAATGACATCCTCAAAGAATTCATGGTGCGCAACACCTACATCTACCCGCCGGGACCGAGCATGCGCATCATCAGCGATATTTTCGCCTACTGCGCCGTGCAGATGCCCAAGTTCAACTCCATCAGCATCAGCGGTTACCATATGCACGAAGCGGGCGCGCCAGCCGAAATCGAACTGGCTTACACCCTGGCCGACGGCCTCGAATACATCCGCGCCGGGCTGGCCACTGGGCTGGACATTGACGACTTCGCCCCTCGACTTTCCTTTTTTTGGGGCATCGGGATGCGGCACTTCGACGAGATCGCCAAGATGCGGGCCGGGCGAATGCTGTGGGCAAAACTCATCAAGCAATTCCAACCCAAATCGTCCAAATCGCTCCTGCTGCGCACCCACTGCCAGACTTCCGGGTGGAGCCTCACGGAGCAAGACCCGTTCAACAACGTAGCCCGCACTTGCATCGAAGGGATGGCCGCTGTGCTGGGCGGCACCCAGAGTTTGCACACCAATTCCTTTGATGAAGCGATGGCGCTGCCCACCGATTTTTCTGCGAAAATTGCCCGCGACACCCAGATTTTTATCCAAAAAGAAACCGACGTAACGCGGGCTGTGGACCCCTGGGCGGGGTCGTATTTTGTGGAAAAACGCACTGCCGAACTCGTCGAGCAGACTTGGGCCTTGATCCAGGAAGTGGAAGCACTCGGCGGCATGGCCAAGGCCATCGAGGAGGGTTTGCCCAAACTCCGCATTGAGGAAGCCGCTGCCCGCAAGCAGGCACGGATTGACTCTGGTGAGGAGAAAATAGTGGGAGTCAATATTTTCCAAGTCGCTGACAATGAGAAGTTTGACATTCTGGATGTAGACAATGCAGCGGTGCGGGAGTCGCAGGTGCGGCGTATTCAGGAGGTGAAACAAAAACGCGACGAGGCACGCGTGCAGGCGACTTTGAGGGCGTTGGAGGAGTGGGCGCGCAACCCCACCTCCGGCCCCTCCCCCAATGGGAGGGGAGGCGAGATGCCCGCCGAGGCAATCGCTGATACCTCCATCACGACGTTTGCCTCG
>JAYSUY010000059.1:0-2405 GCA_043718855.1 Saprospiraceae bacterium
TTCGTCACCCAAAAATACCTCGGTTATCCGCTTTTCAGCACCTTCTTTTATCCTCGCAGCCCCCCCCCGGCTGTTGCATTTGAACCTTGAATCTGCGAACTGCTTTCCCAAAGCCTGTTGGGACTGCGCAAAGCAGATGCTGCTTACAACCGCATCGTCGAATTGTCTGAAATCGTTTTTGGGGAAGAAAACCTCCTGAATCGGGAGGCACATTTGCGCGAGTTGCAGTTTTTTCTCGAAGGGGTGAAAGGCAAGGACTCCATCTTGACGATTTTCAACCACAAGACCTATTACCCCGAAATGGAAGTGGGGCAGGTCGAATTTTGGGGCGATATGCCCTACCAGACGTACGGCGAGCGGATGAAATCCATCCTTGGCCTGCTGCACACAGATTATGCTGACTTTCCGCTGGATTCCGTGAAATGGTTGACCACCGTCATTTCGGCCATTCCTTTTGACAAAAAAGTGAACATGAAAACGCACCATTGCTGTATGCGCTTTATCCGTACCGACAGCAAGCAGATTCGCCTTTTCTCGCAGGGCATCCCCATACAGGTAGATGAGAGCCGTAACTTCAAGTACACCTTCAAATATGTGCAAAACATCAACAACCTGATCAAGCGCGACTTCCCCCACTATTGGATCCGCTTGTCTTATGGCGAACACAACGAGTTCGTACAGACATTCCATTCGGACTCCAAGGAGCATTCCACCCGCGACCTTTTGTCGCCCAGAGAAAAAGAGGTGCTACAACTCATCGCCGACGACATGGATACGAAAGAGATCGCCCAAAGGTTGTTTATCAGCATCAATACGGTTGGAAATCACCGCAGCAACATGATCGAAAGGCTGGGAGTGCGGGATACGACGGCTTTGGTGCAATTGGCAAAGATGGCGGGGATGATCTGAGCGAAGAGCAGACGTGTGCGATGGCTGTGCTAGAATGCCTATTTTTGCGTTCCAAGCAACTTCACATGGGTACTTCGGGATCAAGTTCCCCTCCTTCAAACACCCTTCTTCCGCGCTCACCCATGACACCATTCTCCGAACTCGGCTTGTCCGCCCCACTGCTGGCCAACGTCGCCAAATCTGGCTACACCACGCCGTATCCCATTCAAATAGAAGCGATTCCGGCCATACTGGCGGGCAAAGACATTTTGGGTATCGCCCAGACTGGCTCGGGCAAGACAGCCAGTTTTGTGCTGCCCATTCTGCAGCAGTTCCAGCAAAAACCAGCCGCCAAAAACAGACACATCAAGGCCCTCATTTTGGTGCCCACCAGAGAATTGGCGGTTCAAGTCGGGGCCGTTTTCACTTTGCTCAGCGACCGGCTGCCGCGCCCCGTCCGATCTATGGCTGCGTTTGGCGGGGTGTCTATCAATCCACAGATGATGCAGTTGCAAGGCGTAGAAATCCTCGTCGCCACCCCCGGTCGCTTGCTGGATTTGGTGGATCACAGGGCCATCCATTTGTCCAACATTGATATTTTGGTGCTGGATGAGGCCGATAAAATGCTGAATCTGGGCTTTCAGGAGGAGATGAACCGCATTTTTTCGTTGCTGCCTACCCGGCGGCAGAATCTGCTGTTCTCCGCGACGCTCGGAAAAGACATCCACACGATGACTGAGATGTTGTTGCACGACCCGGTCAAGATTGACATCCCGCAACCAGCAGACCAACTTGACAGCATCAAACAAATCGGCTACCGGGTCTCTGACGACCGGAAAGGGCCGTTGTTGCGCTACCTGATCAAGGAACAAAACCTACAGCAGGTGCTGATTTTCACCTCGTCTGTCCACAAGGCCGATGGGGTGGTGAACAAACTCAAGAAAAATGGCATCGTTGCCCTGGCCTTGCACAGTGAAAAAAGCCAGGGAGCCAGAACGGATGCGCTGCGGTATTTCAAATCGGGCGAGATCAAGGTGCTGGTGGCGACCGATTTGGCTTCGCGCGGCATCGACATCCCCGATTTGCCGACGGTGATCAACTATGAGTTACCGCGCTCGCCCAAAGATTTTATTCACCGCATCGGGCGCACAGGTCGGGCGGGCGTGGAAGGCGAAGCCATTACCATTTTATTGAAAGAAGAAGAACCACATTTTTATGTGATACAGAAAAAAATGGGTAAACGGATTGATTTCGTTGAAACGGACGATATTAATTTGCATGGGTTTTGAACAGGGCCCCTCAGTATTTTTGATTTTCTCTTTTTAATGACATAAAAAATTACAATCAATATGAAAACAATTATTTAGCTTCGCATGATAAAAAAACAACGTTATTATGAAAAGAAGATATTTCCTCTCTCAATCCTCAACCATCATGGGCGGCATCGCACTTGGAAGCGTAGTGCCTAAAATCTTTGGTAAAACGACTCAAATTGCGCCTTCTGATAAGGTGCGCAT
>JAYSUY010000581.1:0-1568 GCA_043718855.1 Saprospiraceae bacterium
GCGCGAAGGCTGGGGCGTGCTGGCCGACAACTGGGGCGGCTATGACGTGAGCAGCTTGGCGGGCAGCACCGTCCACAACGGCGGCATCATCAGGTCGAAAGTGTTCATCAGGAAGCCGTAGCCGCCGTTGTGGACGGTGCTGCCCGCCAAGCCGCTCACGTCATAGCCGCCCCAGTTGTCGGCCAGCACGCCCCAGCCTTCGCGCCCCACCGCTGTGCCGTCGAAAGTCCAGTTGAGGAAACGCTGCACGTCGTAGTTGGTGCCCACTTCCACGTTCATCCGCGCCGCGACGTAGGCCGCGATGGGCATCATGGCTTCGTAAAAACGGTTTTCTTTTTGGTTGTACAGCACGTTCAGGGCGTTTTTAGCAGCGCGTAGGTATCGCTCATCGCCAAATTTGACCCAAGCCGAGTACAGCACGAAGGCGTAGCCGCCTGCCACGTCTTCCTGCGTCGGGATGTGGCTTTTGCCGCCCGTCATGTTTTTGAAATCGAAAAATGAGTAACTGTAACTGCTGCCCATGATCGAATCCGAGCGGTAAAACTGGTCGGCAATGGTACGCTGGATCATCTCAAAATCCTGCTCCTTCGGGTACAAATCGGCGACACACCAGAACAGCACGTTGTTGTGTACCTCGTACCAAAAGTCGTTGCCGTAGCCGCCGCCGATGTGCGCGCCTTTGTTGGTAAAATTCTGGATGACATTCCAGCCGTTGTCGCGGTTGAAGTAGTTGCGCAGCATCTTCACATAGTTTTCTCCATCCTGCTGGCGCTTGTCGATGCCGACCAAAGTCGCGCCCAGCACGGCACCGAGCGCACCGAGCGCTTCGTGGTTTTCGCCGTTGTTGACCGCTGCGCCCATGCGCACGTCGCCGAGGGCGGTGTAGATGCCGAAGGTTTTTTCTGGAAAATTGCGCCCCGTTTTGTCCCACCAGATGAGCGGGAGGAAGTCGCCTTTTTGAGAGAAATCGAACACGTAGCGGTCGAAATCTTGCGCCGTTTTTTCCCAATCTTTGTAGGCGTAGGGCTTGGGGCGGTTGGGCATTTTCTCCACGCGCGGTATGGCGCGCTGAGTCACGGGCGCTGCCGACGGCGTGAAACTGGGCTGGCGGGAACAGGCGGCGAGGAGAAGGAAAAGAAGGAAGTGAGATTTGTTCATTTCTATGCAGTTATGCGGTTTTGTCAAAACGCCCAATATGTAGCTCCGAATGCCCGGCTTCTGATGCCCCGTTGTGCCTCGCCGATTCCGTCGCCCGCACCGCCACTTCGAGGCTGGCCAGTCCGGTTTCGAGCGGCGCGGCCAACTGGTGCGCCGGGTTTTCGATTTTCATCAGCACATCCAGCAGCGATGCCCGCACACAGTCGGCGTACACCTCCGGTTTGGACTGGCTCATCTGGAACCGGCCGGTCACGATTTCACTGACTTCGTAGGGCAGGCCGCCCGAACGGACGCTGCGCCTGCTGGCGGCCTCGCCGGGGGTGTCGGAGGTGCCCCAGCCTTCGGGCCGGGAGTCGTCGTCGGCATTTTCGATGGGTACCGTGTCGGCCAGTTCAAAAAACGGGCTGTCG
>JAYSUY010000582.1:0-4231 GCA_043718855.1 Saprospiraceae bacterium
CAATTTGTTACTCATCAAGCCCGATAACCAGCAACTTAGGTTCCAATTCCCTGGGTTCACATAGTTTCATCACGGTCAATCTATTTCAGGACAAGCCAACGGCATGGATAGCCCGCATTGTTGTAAAATTGCCCAAGTTTCAGATGAGTCCTCAAGCGCTCACCGCCCAACTCATACCTCATACCTCATACCTGCTCATGTCCTCTCCACACTACATCATCCTAGGAATGCTCCTGCTGGCTTCTCTGGGCCTCAGCCTCCTTGATCCCATCGCTCAGCCCCCCATTTACCACGACTACGGCGACCAGCGCACCCTGCTCGGCATCCCGTATTTCTGGAACGTCGTGTCCAACCTGCCCATGCTGTTCATCGGTGCCTACGGCCTGCGTCAATGCGCCCTAAACTGGTCGCGCCGACCTGCTGGTGTGACCCGCTGGATTCCGTTGGTACTGAGCGGCGGCATTTTCATTACTTGCTTTGGCTCAGCGTATTACCACTGGGCACCGAGCAACGCCACCTTGCTCTGGGATCGTCTGCCGATGACCCTCATGTTCATGTCGCTCTTCGCCCTGCTGATGTACGACTACCTCGGCCCGAAGGCTGGCACCCTCACTTTTTGGCTGGCACTGCCGCTGGGCGTAGCCAGTGTTTTGTACTGGCACTGCACGGAGGCTGCCGGGCAAGGCGACCTGCGGCCCTACGGGCTGGTGCAGTTTTTCCCCATCGCAGCCGCGCTCGCCATGATGTTGTTTTTTCCGGGAAAAGCGCCTTACGTCAAGTACATGCTGCTGCTGATTGGCTGGTATGCGGTGGCTAAATTCTGCGAACACCAAGACAAGGCCATCTACCAAGTGCTGGGTTTTTGGAGCGGGCATACACTGAAACACCTGTTCGGCGCGGTCGGGCTGGTGTACGTGATGAAATTGCTGGACGGGTGGTGGCCCTCCAAAACGGTGTGACAGGTTGATTTCACACAACGCCACAACGGCACAACGAAACGGCTTAAAATATTTAAGATCAACCCGTTGTGGCGTTGTGTGAAACTATATCTCCATCCTCCCCAATCCCACCCCCAACACCTGCTGGGCCACCACCTCCAAGTCTTCCACCGCGCCTTTTAGGTGGATGATGCGATGTACGTGCGTGATGCTTTCGCCGGGCCGCAGCGCAGCCGCTGGCGACGAACTTTCCAACTCGTAAAACGCACCCATCTGCTGGCCCGTGTCGTTGGGGCCATCGTTGTAAGAATTGATGACATCACCTCGGAACGGCTCGTTTTGCCACTCCCACAGCGAGTTGACGTACTCCGCAGCCCCGTCGGGGAGACTGAACTGTGCGATGGTCAGTACCCCGTTGGCTGCATCCCACGCGCCCATCACGGGCAGCGCACGAGCGGGCGTGATGCCAAGTTTGCCGCGCTGCTGGCCGTCGGCTTTGAACCGAATCAGCCCGTTTTCGGCGCTCAGGCGGTCGGGCGGTATTTTCCCGAAATAGTCGTCCGTCACGATTTTTCCCAACGCCGCCTCGTCGCCCTGCCGGTACGGGATGAGCACGGTAGTGCTGGGCGAGGCGTTCAGCATACTGGCGATCCAGATGGAGAGCAGACCGCTGGCCCTGTCCCAAGCCCGGTCGCCTGTGTTGGTCAGGGTGTTTTCGGACTCGAAACCAACGGCTTGCACCCCGGTAGGCAGGGCTGCGCCCAGCAGGTCGCCCAACTGGTTTTTGACCAAAAGCCGGATGTCGCGCTGCACCCTGAAGTCGAACACCGTACCCGACCAGTTTTCGAGGCGCATGGTTTGGGCCAAACGGGCTTCGGTCTGGGTTGCGCTGAGCAGATGGAAAGGTTCAGTGTCCAACTCCTTCGGAACGAACCAGTTGTCGAACGTGAAGGGTACGCCTTTTTTAAAAAAAAGCGCGAACTGCCCGCCCTCCGGCCCCATCCAGAAGCGGTCTTCGCCCCCGAAAACGTGTATATGCTCGGCTGGTTCGCCCGATGCGATGAGCGCGTGGTTGACCCAGCCGAAACTCGCGCCCGCCGCTCCGCCGAGGGTGCAGGTCATCACCCGGCCCTGGTAGGCGGGCAGCACGATGACCTGCGCCTGCTGCGCTTCGTCGCTGAGCAGCACGAGGTCGGGGTGGTGTTTTTTCAGAAAATCGAGGTCGTAGCCAAAGGTGGTGAGCATGGGTGGTGGTTGTTGAAAATGAGACAACAATGGGACACGGATGTGACGGATTAAACTGATTAGGACGGATTTCTCTCTAAATCCGTTTTTTATCCGTCAAATCCGTCACATCCGTGTCCCATTGTTGTCGCGGTCGAAGGTTTGTTAAATCGCTCGGTCGAGATGCACATACCCACCGTCCACATGCACCAACTGCCCGGTGGTATGGCTCGACTGGTCGGACAGCAGGAACGCGACCATGTTGGCGATTTCGGGAGCGGTGGTCATGCGGTTTTCGAGGGGGATGCGCTGGGTAATTTTTGAGAGCGTCGCCTCCGGGTCGGGCAGCGTGCGCACCCATTTTTCGTAGAGCGGCGTGTAGCATTCGGCCACGATGACGGCGTTGACGCGGATGCCGTAGGGCAACAGTTCCACCGCCCACTCGCGGGTGAGGGCGTTGCGCCCGCCGTTGCTGGCGGCGTAGGCTGAGGTGCCGCCCTGCCCGGTTTCAGCAGTTTTGGAGCCGATGTTGACGATGGCTCCCCTCGATTTTTTCAGGTGCGGCAAGGCGTGGTGGGCCATGAGGTAATAGTGAATCAGGTTGCGGTGCAGCGAAGCCACGAAGTCGGTGTAGTTGCCGTTTTCCAGCCCCACGCCGTCGTTTACGCCCGCGTTGTTCACTAAGCCGTCAATCCTGTCGTGCATCTGCACAATTGCTTCGACGGCCCGCTGACACTCATCTGGCTGGGTCAATTCTGCCACAACCGAGAACGCTCGGCCCTGCGCGGCGGTGATTTTCGCTACCGCTTGGGCATTGTCCGTCTCGTTACGGCCCACGATGGCAACGATGGCTCCCTCGGCGGCCAGCACCTCGGCGATGCCCGCCCCGATGCCCTTCGCGCCGCCGGTGACGATGATGACTTTGTTGTGGAGATGTAAATCCATGCTGGTGCTGATTTGTGGATTTGGTGATTTGGGGATGGCTTCGGGCTTGGCATTTTTACCAGGCCCAAGTTCAAACGGAGTGCCGGGGCGACTTTGAGTTGGGGGTTTAGGGATTTGGGGATGGCTTCGCGCTTGGGATACCTGCTGGGTTTGGTGAGAATGCCAAGCGCGAAGCCATCCCCAAATCACCAAATCACCAAATCCACATCCTCCTCAAATCACCAATTTTCCGCCATTTGCCGCTGCGTCCCCAGCCCTTCGATGCCCAGTTCCACCACGTCGCCCGCCTTCAAGTAGCGGGGCGGCTGGAAACCCAAACCCACTCCGAAGGGCGTTCCGGTGGACACCACATCGCCCGGCAGCAGGGTCATAAACTGGCTGAGGTAATGCACGAGGAAGGGAATTTGGAACACCATGTCGCTGGTGTTGGAGTCTTGCAGCCGCTCGCCGTTCACATCAAGCCAGAGGTGCAGGCGGTGCGGGTCGGGGATTTTGTCGGTGGTGACCAGCAGGGGGCCGAGCGGTGCGAAGGTGTCGCAACTTTTGCCCTTCACCCACTGTCCGCCGCGCTCCAACTGAAACTCGCGCTCCGAGTAGTCGTTGTGCAGCAGGTAGCCCGCCACATGGTGCATCGCTTCGGCTTCGTCCACGTAACTCGCCCGCTTGCCGATGACGAAAGCCAACTCCACCTCCCAGTCGGTTTTTTGCGAATTTCGTGGAATCACCAGCGGGTCGTTCGGCCCGCAGATGGCGGTGGTAGATTTGAAAAAAACGATGGGTTCAGTCGGCAGCGTCATGCCCGACTCGGCAGCGTGCTGGGCGTAGTTCAGCCCGATGCAGATGATTTTGGAGGGTCGCCCGATGGGTGCGCCGAAGCGGATATTGTCGGGGTTTTCGATGGGGGTGAACTGGTCGCGGCTGCCCGAAACTGCCGATCGAAGCACGTCTAAGCCGCCGTTTCCGAAGAATTTTTCGTCGTAATCCTGCACGACGCGCTCTGCGCTGTGCGGTTGGCCGTCCAGCAGGATGCCGCATTTTTCGTGGTTGGGGGGGCCAAATTTGAAGAGTTGCATGAGTGGGTGGTTTGCGCTACCCCACCCCCGACCCCTCCCCCAACGGGAGGG
>JAYSUY010000583.1:0-1566 GCA_043718855.1 Saprospiraceae bacterium
CGCCGAACCACCTACCGGTACACCCGCACCAAAGTGGATGAACTGGCCGCCTTGAGTGCTGCTGATGCGCTTGCGTCGCTGCTCATGGCCCATCCGCTCCAACTCGAACAGCCCGTGTACGGGGCTGTCGCTCCCAAAACTTGGATCAACCCACCCCCGCCGCCCGGCACCGTGCCACCTGCCGACGACTTCGAACTCAAGCCCTACGTGCTGGGCTGGTGGGTCAATGAGGCACTGCACGACCCCGGCATCGCGCACAAAATGTCGTTTTTCCTCCACCAGTACCTCGCGGTGGATGCCGACAGCGGCAGCAGCGCAAAGTTCTTCGACTACCTCAGCCTGCTCCGCTGGGCGAGTCTGGGCAATTTCAAAAAGTTGATTGCCAAGATGGTAACCGACAACTGTATGCTCAGTTATCTCGACAATGATCAGAATTTTAAAGGCAACCCAAACGAAAACTTTGCCCGCGAATTCTTCGAGTTGTTCACCATCGGCACCGGCGCAGCGGCTGGCCCAGGCGACTACACCAACTACACCGAGCAGGATATCGAGCAGGCTGCCCGTGTGCTCACCGGCTTCAACCACGCGCTGCGCAACCAGAACCTCGACCCCGACACCACAATTCCAGCCGGGAAGGCTTACCCTCAGAGCCACGATTTTGACCCCAAGACTTTTAGCGCAAGGTTCGCCGGAACAGTCATTCAGCCGCCCACCAACGACGCGGCGGGGATGCAAAAAGAACTCGAACTGCTGGTGGACATGGTGTTCTCGCAAGAGGAGACCGCCTGCAATATTTGCCGCAGGCTCTATCACTTTTTTGTGACGCGCACGATGACTCCAGAGGTGGAGACCGATATCATTGGTGGTATGGCCAACACGTTCAAAACCAACAACTTTGAACTGAAGCCAGTGCTGCTGGAACTGCTACAAAGCCAGCACTTTTTCGATGCCGACGACTCAGCCAGTACTGATGAAATCATCGGGGCACTCATCAAGTCGCCGATGGAATTGGCCCTCCAATCGCTGACATTTTTCGGCTTGCCGATACCTGATCCGATGACGGAAAACAAGAAGCACTACATTGATTTTTACAACAGCGCGGTCATCGAACGGATGCTGGGCATTTCTGGCCTGACGCTTTTTTACCCCTTCGATGTGGCGGGTTACTCGGGCTACTACCAGCAACCCGATTTCAACCGCCAGTTTTTCAATTCGGCCACCATCATCTCGCGCTACAAACTACCGCAGGTGCTGCTCACCGGCACTCAGGCCTGGACGGGCGCGAGCAACCAACCCATCGGGACAAAACTCGACGTAGTTGATTGGCTGAAAAACAAAAGCGGCATCTCCGACCCATCCGACTCCTTCATTTTGGTGAAGGAACTGCTCATGTACCTCGCCCCCGAAGAGGTGAGTACGGAGCGATTCGACTACTTCCACATCACGATTTTCTTGGACACACTTCCCCCGGCTGACTGGACCTACGAATGGGACAATTTCGTGACCACGGGCAACGACTCGGAGGTGCGGATACCCCTCGAACGGCTGGTAAACGCGGTGATGTAC
>JAYSUY010000584.1:0-4223 GCA_043718855.1 Saprospiraceae bacterium
GCACTGCTTTTGCTGACGCAATTTTTTGCCCAAGCCCAACAGTCCCTCCCACTCGCTGATCTTTCTTTTTGGAAGGGAAACGACGCAAAAAACTGGCAAGTCGTCGGCAGTGTAAACGTGGACTTGACCAAGCACGACGTGATGTCGTCCACCTCAGGTACAGGTGTGCTGGCCAACCTGCCCGACTCCAAGAGTCGCTCCAACCTCCTCTCCGTCAGCGAGTTTGGTGATGTTCAAGTGTCGTTCGATTTTATGATGGCCGTCCAGTCCAACTCCGGTTTTTACCTGCAAGGCCGCTACGAAGTGCAGCTGCTCGACAGTTGGGGTGTACAAAACCCGACCTTTGGCGACTGTGGTGGCATCTACGCTCGCCGCCGCTGGAACCCTGACCAGCAACTTTTTGAGGGCCACCCGCCTCGCCAAAACGCCTGCCTCGCCCCCGGCCTCTGGCAGCACTTAGACATCAGTTTTCAAGCCCCGCGCTTCGATGTTGGGGGTAAAAAAACGGCCAACGCCCGCCTCCTGAGCGTGACGCTCAACGGTGTGGCTGTGCATGAAAACCTCGAACTCACCGGCCCCACTGGCGGCCCCATCTCCGAGCAGGAGGCCGCGACCGGGCCGTTCATGATCCAGGGCGATCACGGCCCGGTGGCGTTTCGCAATTTTCAGGTGCGCGATTTGAGCAAGCAGCCCGTCACTTTGGCCGGGCCGGTGGCCTACCGGGTGGTGTACGGCGAGTACCGCAAAGCCGCTGATTTTGCAGAAAAAAAACTCGACGTGCAGGGCAGCACCGAGCGGCTCAGTTGGGAAGTAGCCAAAAAATCAGACGCTTTCGCCACCGTTTTTTCAGGAAAATTAAACGTGCCACAGGCGGGAAAGCACCGCTTCAGGCTGCAAGCCGCCGGCTGGAACAGCCTGAAAATTAACGGCGCAGAAGTATTTGCCGACATCTGGACCCACCCCAACAACCCCCGCACAGCCGAGATGGAACTGCCCGCCGGGTCAGCCACCTTCGAATTGGTGAACTACAAAATGGACGGCTGGATGCAGCCCTACCTCGGCCTCTGGGCAGAAGGCCCCGCCTCGGCAGCCGCGCCGCTCCACGCCATGAGCAGCACCCTCGCACTGCCCGCTTCCGACCCCATTTACCTCCATGCGAAGGAGCCGAAGGTGTTCCGTTCCTTCATGGACATCACCATGCCCAATGCCCAGCGCGGAAGCAACGACTTCTTGGGCTTCAAGGATCAGAATAAAAAGCGTGTCGTCCATGCCGTGCAAGTGGGCGACCCCAGCGGACTGCACTACACCTACGACCTCGACAACGGCGCGGTGGCCCAACTTTGGAAGGGCGAATTTCTCAACACCTCGCCCATGTGGGACGACCGGGGCGATGGCTCCTCCCGTGCTCGCGGGGCCGTGCTGCCCTTCGACGATGTGCAAACGGTGGTGGAAAAATCTAAACTCTTCGACCTCACCACCTCGCAAAACGACCCCGCGCCCGGCTTCCGACCACGTGGCTACGACCTCGACGAGGGGGGCTTGTCCGCCGAAGCCTTGGCGCAGGCGGGGCGACCCACTTTCCGCTACACCCTCGCGGGCATGGAAGTGGAAGACCAGTTGCGCACAGCCGATGGGAAGGCCATGAACAGGACGCTGACGTTCAGCAACATACCTGCGTCGGGTGGCTACGTTGTGCGTTTAGCCACAGGTAAGACCATCGAAAAGGTAAGCGATACCACTTGGTCCATTGATGACCGCCGCTGCTTCATCCAAGTCCCCAAAGGCACTGCGCCGGTGGTGGAAACATCGGGCGGCGTGTCGGTGCTGTACCTACCCGTGTCGGCGAAGGTGGAGTATGGGTGGATGTGGTGAGCAAGTTGGCAGCAATTTCCCATGTCCCCCATGTGGCAGAATGACTAACCCGGTGATTTATCGCTGGGATGACGCACGACCCCAGTTTTTCGGGTTTTAACCCGGTGTGATGACGCAAACCCAGTGAACGAAGCCGTTTTGTGGTTAAAACCACGATTGTTTTTCGCGCTTTGCCCGGCGATAAATCGCCGGGTTAGTCATCACCCTGCCCCACATGGGAAACTACTGGCAAGTTGAAATCTCTTGGACTACCAACTTGAACATCAAATCTTTACGACTCATCGCCACATCCATGACAAAGCAACTTTACCTCCTCGCACTCTTGTTTTTTGGGTCAAACTTCGTCTCGGCTCAGGAAGAACCTGCCCTGCCCACCGAAAGCGACTACTACCGAATCATCAAAATCCCTATCCCCGAAGGCATCGTGCTGGAGGTGGGTGGCATCTGCACCCTGCCCAACGGCGACCTCGCAGCCAGCACCCGGCGCGGCGACGTGTGGGTGATCGAAAACGCCGCTTCGGGCCAGCCCAACTACCGCCTCTTCGCCACTGGCCTCCACGAGATACTTGGTTTGGCTTGCAAAAACGGCGAACTCTACTGCGCCCAACGTGGCGAACTCACCAAACTGGTAGACCGCAATGGCGACGGCCGCGCCGACCGCTACGAGACCGTGTACGCCTGGCCCATCAGCGGCCACTACCACGAGTACAGTTTTGGGCCAAAACTGGCTCCCGACGGCGACTTCATGGTGACTGGAAATGTCAGTTTTGGCTCCTCCGATTGGTGGTCGGGCAAGAGCATCGTACCCTGGCGCGGCTGGACGATGAAGATCAGCGAAGACGGCCGCATGACCCCTTTCGCCGCCGGGATGCGCTCGCCCTGCGGCATCGGCTCCGTCAACGGCGATTTTTTCTACGGCGACAACCAGGGCGACTGGATGGGATCGGGCTTCGTGACCCATGTGGAGCAGGGCGACTTTACGGGCCACCCCGCTTCGTTGGCTTGGGCCGACAGGCCAGAGTCGCCCGTAAAAATGCGCAGTGAATTGGTTTTCAGTAAAGTAAACCCGCGTGAGGACTCCTCTAAAAAGCCGGAGTACATCGCCGACGAACCCAAAACGACCATCTACGAGATGGGCCACACGGCTTATCCGTACATGCAAATCAAAAGCCCAGCGGTGTGGCTGCCACATGGTGTGCTGGGCGTTTCCACCTCCGAAATCATCACCGACGACACACAGGGCGGTTTCGGTCCCTTCGCAGGGCAGGTGCTGGTGGGCGATCAGGGTTTATCAAAAATCGCCCGCGTCTCGCTCGAAAAAGTGAACGGGCAGTGGCAAGGCGCGGCGTTCGATTTCCGCTCTGGCTTCCGCTCTGGCGTGCTGCGCATGTGCTGGGGAAGTGACCGCACGATGTACGTCGGTGGCACCAACCGAGGCTGGGGCAGTACGGGCAAAGAGCCTTACGGCTTGGAGCGGCTCGTCTGGACGGGCCAAATGCCGTTTGAGATGAAAACCGTGCGCGCCATGCCCGACGGCTTCGAAATCGAATTCACGCAGCCCGTAGACAAGGCCGCCGCCAACAACCCGGACAGTTACACCGTCACGAGTTTTACCTACAAATACCACCCGGTGTACGGCAGCCCGATTGTAGATTTTAAAGAAAACGCCGTGCGTGGCGCGAAGGTCAGCACCGACGGCCTGGGGGTGCGCATCGTGGTGGACAGCCTACGCCCCGGCTACGTCCACGACATCAAACCCGATTTGGTGCGCTCCTACACCGACCAGGTGCCGCTGCTGCACGGCACGGCTTACTATACACTCAACAGCATTCCCGAAGGGGCAAAAGCCGACTTCCCGTTAGTGGCAGCCAAGTACAAACTGGGCAGCGAGGAGCCGAGCGACCCCGGTACAACAGCCAATACACCTGATAATCAGATGAAAGAAGCCAGACCCAGTACGGCAGGCGAAGCGGCAAAGAGCAAGGGGCAAATGGCAAAGCCTACAGGTCAAACGGCTGCCGCTGCTCCGGCCAAGCCGCAGGTCGTGACCGACCGCGAGGCATTCGCCCTGCTCACCAAGCACACCTGCGCGGCCTGCCACAAAATCAACGACCGCTCGGTGGGGCCGGCCTACGCCGAAGTCGCCAAGCGCAAATACACCACAGCACAGATTGTCGCGCTGGTACACAACCCCAAGCCGGAACATTGGCCTGACTACACGCCGATGGCACCGATGGCCCATGTGCCGAAGCGCGATATCGAGAAGATAGCGGTGTGGATCAATGCGCTGCGCAAGTAAAAACAGCACCATGAAACATCAGCCAGAATGGTTCGAGCAATGGTTCGACTCG
>JAYSUY010000585.1:0-4221 GCA_043718855.1 Saprospiraceae bacterium
CCCCCTTCGGGGGGGCTGGGGGGGGCTTCCTCCATCTCCGGGTGCGCCATATTGAATTTCCCGTTGAACTCGCTGACACGCCCGAAAACGACATATTCCTTGCCGACGACCAGACTTTTTTCAAGCCACTGGATGCTTTTGAACCACACCAAATCCATCATGCCGGTCTCATCGCGGAGGGTGCCAACCAGTCGCCGGGCCTTGCCCTCGCCGAGTGTTTCGAGGCGGCGAAGGGTGCCGCGCAGTTGCACTTGTTCGCCGTCGCTGTGTATCTCCCGGATGCGGTGAAATTTGGTGCGGTCGATGTAGCGAAACGGGAAATGAAACAGCAAATCGCGGCAAGTGTGGATGCCCAATTCGAGTTTCAGCGTGTCAGCCCGGTGGGGGCCTACGCCTTTGAGGTATACGATGCCGGAGTCGAGGTTGGGCATGGGTCGGTTTTGTTCATCCGTTGGGGCGTACCCAATTTCTGCAAAAATAGTTGAGTGCCGTATTTTCAGCAGGACAAACGCACCAAATCTGGAAAGTGGGTTTGAAACAGAAGCCCCAGCGGGGCGCAGTATTGGTAGATAAGATTGCACCCAGAAGGTTTTAGCCCCAGCGGGGCGTAGCAGACACCTGCTTTTGCTGCGCCCCGCTGGGGCTGGTTGGCTGTGGCCAGCATATTTCTACCAATGCTCCGCCCTCCGGGCTTCCAGATTTTGATGCTTTTACCCTATATTTTCAGAGACATCACCAGATTCCCTACACGATGACGTGTGGCACACCTCGAAGGTGTGCCACACGTTCACCTTCAATTCCCCGCTCCTCTGCCCGGCGTGTACGGTGCACCAGCCGCCTCCAATTTCCGCTCGATGGCTTTCAAATCCGTCTCAGCCAACTGCCGCAACTTGGGCATCTGCTGTTGCAATGCGGCCTCGCCGAGGCTCAGGTTGTCGCGCTGCGTTTTGGTGGGCGCGGAGGTGCTGCCAAAAATTTCCCCCGCCACATCACCGAGGCGGCTGGCTATGGACTCTGGTCGCACTTGATCGAGCGTAGCCGCCGTGTTGTCACCAAAGAAAACCTTGCGCAAGTCGCTGATTTTCATGTCTATATCCCGCAAGTCAGTGAGTAAGTCAGCCGTGGGCAGCGACACGGCCTGCACGGCTTGGCGGATGTGGCGCAAGCGGTTTTCTACCTCGCTGAGCGTGGCGGTGGCAGCAGAAAACTGACGGCCCACCTCTGCGGCTTTTTTGTGAAAATCCACCAAATCAGCGCGGTCGGCAGCGGGCAAGGTCACGCCGCCCAGCGGGCGTAGGGTGAAATTCACCGGCCCGGCCAGTTCAGTTATTTGCCCGTTGTGGCTACGCGAGAGACTCACGCTGTACGTGCCGGGCATGGCGAAGCCGCCCGCATCCGGGTTTCCAAAGATATTTTCGGACGGCGGTGTGAGGCGTACGGGACTTTTGGAGGGCAAGCGACCATCCCACACGATGCGGCTGAGGCCCTTGCTCGGTTTGGCGGTGAGTTTGCGCACGATGTTGCCCGCTGCATCGCGGATGGTGAAGTGGAGCATGGCGGCCTCCTCCGTCTGCTCGGCGCGGTACTCCTCGTAGGTGGGGTAGCGGATTTCCTTTTTGTCTTTGGTAGCCTGTTTTTCCTGCTCGCGGCGGCGGTCGCGGAGGGTTTTGGTCTCGTTTTTCAAAAAATAGGAGAACGTGGCACCGACGGGCGGGTTGGCGGCGGTGTAGAACGAAGCGCCTTGGAAGGCTTTGCCGCGCAGCCCCAGCGGCATGCTTTCGATGTACATCAGCGCATCTTTTACGGGGAAAATCTGCGCCTCGGTGGTCGCCAATTTCTCCGAAACCCCGCGCAGCGGCGTGTAGTCATCCAGCACATAAAACCCGCGCCCGAAACTGGCGATGACCAAGTCGTTTTCGCGCTTCTGGATGGCGATGTCGCGCACGGCGATGGTGGGCAAACCCGCGCCCAATTTTTTCCAGTGCTGGCCGCCGTCGGGTGAAAAATAGCAGCCAAACTCGGTGCCGACGAACAGCAGGCTGGGGTTCACATGGTCTTCCGCGATGCAGTACACCGAGCCGCGTTCGGGCAAATTCGAGGCAATACTGGTCCAATTCCGGCCTTTATCGGTGCTTTTCAGCAGATAAGGTTTGAAATCGCCACGCTTGTGGTTGTTGAAAGCGGCGTACACCGTGCCCTCGTCGTGCTGCGAGGCGAGCAGAAAATTGACGTAGGTGAGTTCCGGCACGCCGGGGAATTGGGCGATTTTGGCCCAACTGGATTCGGATTCGGTGCCGCCGTTTTCCGCCACGCGCACGAGGCCGTCGTCGGTGCCGACGTAGAGCAGTTGGGCGTTGCGCGGGCTTTCGGAGAAGGCCACGATGTTGCCGTACTCGGAGGTGGAGCCGTTTTTTGCCACCGCATCGATGCTCTGCACACGGCCCATCACGGGCAGCGTATTGCGGTCAATTTGGCGGGTGAGGTCGGGGCTGATTGCCGTCCAAGCGTCGCCCCGGTCGTCGGTGCGGAACACCTTGTTGGCGCAAAAATAGAGGCGCGTAGGCTGGTGGACGCTCACCGCGAGCGGGCTGTCCCAGTTCCAGCGGAAGCCCGATTCGCCCTCGCGGGGCTTGGGCTGGATGCCGATGGCTTCGCCGCTGACGCGGTCGTAACGCACGATGCCGCCGTGCTGGGATTGGGCGTACACGATGTTCGGGTTCAGCGGGTCAATCTGGCTCTCGAAGCCGTCGCCGCCCTGTGTGATGAACCAGTCTTGGTTGGTGATGCCATGCTGGTTGCGGGTGCGGGAGGGGCCGCCGAGCGAAAAATTGTCCTGCGTGCCGCCGTAGATGTAGTAGAACGGCTCGGAATTGTCCACCGCCACGCGGTAGAACTGCGTGATGGGCAGGTTGGGTTTGAATGCCCAGTTTTTGCCCGCATCGAAGCTCTCGTAGATGCCGCCGTCGTTGCCGTTGAGGTAATAATTCGGGTCTTTCGGGTCAATGTAGAGCGAGTGGTTATCCACGTGTTTCCACTGCTCGCCCACTGCGCTGAAGGTTTTTCCGCCGTCGCGGGATACCTGCATGAACACGTCCATGCTGAAAATCGTGTTCGGCTCTGTGGGGTGCGCCACGAGTTCGCAGTAGTAGTTGCCGCTCGTGGTGTAGCCGCTTTGTTTCTCCCAACTCGCGGCGCGGTCGGTGCTGCGGTACACGCCGCCTTCGCCTTGCGCGGCTTCCACGATGGCGTAGATGTACTCCGGGTTGGCGGACGAAATGGCCAGCCCGATGCGGCCCAAATCCACCGAAGGCAGGCCTTTGTTGGCTTTTTCCCAAGTTTTTCCGCCGTCTCGGGTTTTGTACATCGCGCTGCCGGGGCCACCGCCGACCCAGGTGAACACGTGGCGGCGACGCTGGTGGGCGGCTGCGTAGAGTACGTTCGGGTCGCGCGGGTCCATCACGAGGTCGGTGGCTCCGGTGTGCTCATCGAGTTTGAGCACTTGCTCCCAGGTCTTGCCGCCGTCGGTGGTGCGGTACACGCCGCGCTCGCCGCCTTCCGCCCAGAGCGGGCCGATGGCCGCCACGTACACCACGTCGCTGTTGGTGGGGTGGACGATGATGCGCCCGATGTGTTCGGACAGTTTGAGGCCCATGTTGTCCCAACTTTTGCCCCCGTCGAGCGAGCGGTACACGCCGTCGCCGTAGCCCACCACGCGCTGGTTGTTGTTCTCGCCGGAGCCGACCCACACGATGTTGGGGTTGCTGGGGTCGATGGTGACGCAGCCGATGGAGAAGGAACCCTGGCTGTCGAATACTGGCTCGAAGGTGGTGCCGGCGTTGACGGTTTTCCACACGCCGCCCGCTGCTGCGGCCACATACCAGGTGCTGCGGTTGGTGGGATGTACGGCGATGTCGGCCACGCGCCCGGAGGTGATGGCGGGGCCGACGCTGCGCCATTTGAGGCCGCCGAGGCCGAGGGTGTCGAGGTAGTGTTTGGGCTTTTCGGGCGCGGCGGCCTTGTCATCTTTTTTGCTTTGGGCAAAAACGGGGGCGGCGAGGAGGAGGGCGAGTAGGAGGGTAGATGTTTTGAACATGGCAAGGTGTGTTTTAGAGCCTCACCCCCGGCCCCTCTCCAGATGGAGAGGAGAGAATCAGCTCACCGGTATCTCCCACCTGCCCGCCACTTTCTGCATAAAACGGAGTGGCCTCCAGTACCAGTTGG
>JAYSUY010000586.1:0-4219 GCA_043718855.1 Saprospiraceae bacterium
TTCGTCACCCAAAAATACCTCGGTTATCCGCTTTTCAGCACCTTCTTTTATCCTCGCAGCCCCCCCCCGGCTGTTGCATTTGAACCTTGAATCTGCGACTTCCTTCGAAAGTGCCCCACACGACAACAATGGGACACGGATTTAACGGATTAGGCGGATAAAAAACGGATTTAGAGAGAAATCTGTGTCAATCAGTTTGATCCGTCCCATCCGTGTCCCATTGTTGTCGTGTTTCGAAAGAAGTCTATTTGCGCAACCGCTAAGGTTTTCGTAAACGTGGCTAACAGCCTACAGTCTTTCACCTCAGCCCCTGCTCCTTGAACACTCGATTGAGCCATCGCAGCATGACGAACAGTGCAACCGAGGCAGCCGAGAGCAAGGCAAAGTTGACCCAGAAAAAGTCGGCCTTGTTGTCGTAGCGGTCCCACATGGTGGCCAGTACCCCGCTGAGTTTGTTGCCGAGCGAAGTGGCGAGTTGCCAGCCGCCCATCATCAGGCCGGTCATGTGGCGCGGGGCCATTTTGGAGACCATCGAAAGTCCCATCGGGCTGAGGCAAAGTTCGCCCACTGTGATGACCCCGTAGGCGGCGATGAGCCACCAAGCCGATGCTTTGACGGCCCCGTTGTGGCAGGAACTGACCGCCCAAATGGTGACTAAGGTAGAGAGCGCGGAGATGACCAAGCCCCACCAGATTTTGTTGGGCGTACTCGGCTCCTTGCCCCGCTTACGCAGCCAAGCAAAAAACAGGATGACCAAGGGCGTGAGTACCACCACAAAAAATGGATTCACCGACTGGTAGATTTCGGTGGAAATCAGGGCCAAATTTTGGCCTTTTGGCGGTCGCTCGGCTTCGGGTATGTTGTTGAAGTAAGGATTGACGGTGATGATTTTCACGATGTCGCCTGCCGCATCGCGCTGGTTGCGGAACTGCGCGTCGTACTTCGTGAACGTGTCCGTGTCGATGTTCACCACCTGCGCCATGCGGAGGGTTTGGGCGGGGCCTTCCACCATCGTAGGCAAGGAGCGGTCGGTGTAAAACTCAGCCCAAGTGGTGAGCGCGGTACCGTTTTGCTTAAAAATAGCCCAAAAAATGACGACCACCGCGTATACCGCCAACAGCGCTTGGATGCGCGGCTTGTCGGTTGCGCTGGCTTTCATCCACGTCCAGATGTAAAAACCGATGACGGGCATACTGCCAAACAGGAAAGCATCGGTGGAGTCGGTACCAAAAATATTGCCCGGAATCATCCATCCGGCTATACCCGCCGCCACCGCAGGCAGCAGCACCGACGAGAGCACTTGGCCCAAACCAGCCTCGCTGGGCGCGGCGGCTTTGCGCACATCAGCATGGGCGTAGTGCTTCATGCCGAGCATGAAAACGCCCACGCCGAGGAACATCCCGATGCCTGCAGCCGCGAAAGCCGCGCCCCACCCGATGTTCCAGCGGAGCCAAGCGGCGAAGAAGTTGCAGATGAAGGCACCGACATTGATGCCCATATAAAAAATGTTGTAGCCCGTGTCTTTCAGGTCATTATACCTGTCGTCGTTGTACAAATTGCCGAGCAGCACCGAGATGTTGGGCTTGAAAAAGCCGTTGCCCAGTATCATCACCGCCAACGAGACGTAGAACGAAACCATGCTGTTGGACACCGCCAGCAGCAGGTAGCCCACGCCCATCATCACGCCGCCGATGATGATGCTCAGCCGGTAGCCCAGCCACTTATCGGCCAACATACCGCCGATGAACGGCGTGAGGTAAACCAGCGCGATGAAGGTGCCAAAGATGTCGGAGGCCACCGGTCGGTCGAGTGCCAAGCCGCCGCGCTCCGCGTCGGTCATGTACAGCACAAAAATGCCGATCATCAGGTAGTAGCCGAAACGTTCCCACATTTCGGTCAGAAAAAGGTAGGGTAGGCCGGAAGGGTGCTTGCGCATAGGAAGGTGGAAGTATGAAGTATGAAGTATGAGGTAAAAACAATGCCCGCCTACGTTGAAACTTCGGCGGGTAAAAAATGATGAACCCGTTTGCCTCACTGGAGGGCGTAGCAGGTTGGGCAAATGTAGATGTTCGGGAGGATTTGCGCTCTCGTGAAAAAGTGAGGGTGTACGACATTGAATTTTGAGTCGCGCCACAAGCGCTCCGCCAGCCTCAGTTCTCGATGAAAAGTTCTTTCAACGTTTTCTCTCCTTTGGAAAAAGCGGTCAATTCGCTGCGCAGCAGGCGCAGCGCAGCCTTCCCGTCCCAAGAAAACTCCTTTTCCAATTCCCCAAAAACGAAAGGCAGTTTGAACTTCAGTTTCCACTTTGAATCGGCCTCGTGGGGGAGTTTGGTGTTGGCTTTTTTCCAAGCCTGTACGATGTCGTGGGTGGCGGGCAGTTTTTCCATCAACGCACCAAAATGCGTTTCGAGCAGGTCGTTGATGCGGTCGAAGTCGGCAGCCGACGTGTCGGGCAGTGCGTCAATTTTACCGTTCAAAGCCTCCACTTCGGCTTGGTGTCGGCCCGCGTAGTGGAGCAGGGCGTTCAGATTTCTCACCATCACTTCTTGGCCGCTTTGCAGGAGCACCGTGTTGCGCTCCGTGCTGCGGGTCGTTTCATCAATGCGGTCGAGGCGGTCCGTGAGGTCCCGATTGTCGATGTTCAGCCGGATGTTTAAATCGCGATCAATCCGCCTTTTGTCCACATTTCTGCTCGATTCTACCAATTCTTCTCTCAAAAATATACCTTCAAGCAGTTCGGAGACTTGTACATCTACGATGTTATCGCTCGCCGTACACGGGATAACATGCCGGTTGTTGCGCTCATACTTGCGCAACTCGTCGAATTTGAAAAAAGTCGGCTCCTCCCGCTTCTGACAATCCAGACAACAGCACGGCACCATCCGGTCGAAGGTCACTTTGGGGAACCATTTTTTATGTATCTCCTCAACCTCATCGCGCAAAACTTTGAGCAGGTAAATCCTTTCCTTGACTGGCCCATCCACACTGATTTCAATGATTTTGCGGCGGTCTTTCAACTCTCTTTCTTCCACCACGGCGCGACAGCCGTCTTTTTCAAACACCGCCGCTTTATCCCAAGCAAGGCGTTTGCCGTGTTCATCTTGAGCGACCATCTCGTGTTTCCGAACGTGCAGTCGCGTGACGATGCCTTTTGGCTGAAACTGATACTGAAAATGGAAGCGCAACAAACCTGTTTTGGGCCAAGGGAAAGCAGGCCGACGGGGCGATAGCAATTGCGGCGCAAGGTACCTGCCACGCTCGCCGGGCAATTCAAAACAAACCTCGAATCGGTCGCGCTTCATCAAGCGCAGGAGATTGCTTTGCTCTGGGCGTGAATAGTGCTCGCCCCAAACATCGTCAAGAAAGGCATCGTCAAACATCCCTTCTGTAGTCACCACTTCATTGTTTCCCAGTACGGAATACACCGCCGCTACGGCCCAACTCGGATTCAGGATAATAAAATCACGCAGTTCAGGGTCTTTTTGAAAATGCAACAGGCTGCCTAAGTCATGCAAATACCGACTCAGATAGAACTGATCTTCCCGCTTGGGGATACCATTTTCCGTGCAGATGCGACAGAATTCTGCTTCATTGATGTGGTTATCGGCCTTGCTACGCTTCCGAAGTGCTTCACGCACATTGGGCCAGCGGCGAGGCAGCGGATCACCAACATGAGGCAGGTTGACCAACATTTCCTTTATTTTTTCGATCAAATCTGTACGACCAAAGCCGCCTTCACTGGCGAAATCAAAGCGGCGTTCCTCAATGTGCAAATGCTCGTAGTCCGTTTGAAAGCGGTGCAGGTCAAAATCAAATTTCGAAGCCGATTTGAATTCCTTTGAGTTGAGGGCCACCAATACCGGGCTTTGTCGCCCGGTATCGTCGCGCCCGAACAAATCAGCAGCACTGAACCAGTAGGCCATGTTGGCATTTTCCCGGCGGTCGTCGGTCAATATTACATAAAGTGACCGCGCTGTCAGAAAAAACTGGTGCGTCATGTACTGAATTTCTTGACCGCCAAAATCCCAGAGATTGGCTGCAAATTCAATGTCTTGCGGCAATTTAGGGTGCGCAAACATCCAGCCTTCCTTTACTTTCACACCGGTTGTTGTTTTGTCCGTAGGGTTGGGCACCAAATGCTCTGGATTTTTCAGAATTTGAAAAAGTGTAGTCTTTCCTGCATCTGGCTCGCCCACAATGACAAGTTTAGCCTCATACA
>JAYSUY010000587.1:0-1557 GCA_043718855.1 Saprospiraceae bacterium
GACGGTGTATCGAGATTGTTACAACGGGGTGCCATGGTTTGATCCAACCGGATACATCGGCGTGTATGACACTGCGTGGAATTTGGTGGATTCGATTAAACCCACCCACATCCAGGGACAAAGCAAGGTGGACACGCTGGATATCCTGCTTGCCGACCCATGCTTGGTTATACCGCCCAACGTGTGCGTGAACTGGTACTCCTACCGTGCTACCATCAAGCTGCCGTATCGCCCCGGAGGCTATGTGCTGGTGTATCAGCGCTGCTGTCGCAACCAGTTGATACGCAATCTTTTGAAAGACCCAGAGGATGTGGGAGCGTCTTACACAGCCTACCTGAGCGAGTTCACGCTGCAAAACTGCAACAGCAGCCCGCTGTTCCGAAGTTGGCCGCCTCCAGCCATCTGCATCCACCAGCCCATCGACTACGATCATGGTGCCAACGACATCGACGGCGACTCGTTGGTATATCGCCTGTGCGACCCCCTGGATGGGGCAACCCCAGATTTTCCTATGCCGCAGCCGCCCAACAAGGGGCCGTATATCAAAGTAGATTGGCAGACTCCGCCGTACAGCCTCGGCAACTTACTGGGCGGCGAGCCGCTCACGATTGACCCCAAAACGGGGTTTATGACCGGGGTACCGAACACCATCGGCAACTTTGTGGTGGGTGTGTGCCTTGATGAGTACCGGGGCGACAGCCTGATCAACACGGCCCGGCGTGATTTTCAGTTCAACGTAGCCGACTGCGGCATGGTGGCCTCTTCGTTTTTTACCCCCCAAATCGTGTGCGACACGCTGCGCGTTGCCTTCGACAACCTGAGCAGCGGGGCAAATACCTTTCAGTGGTTTTTTGACTGGAAAAACGACAAGTCCAAGACTTCTAAGGTAAAAAACCCCGCCTTCACCTACCCCGACACGGGCCGCTATGTGGTGGCGTTGGTGGCAAAATTGGACGACAAGTGTACCGACACGAGTTACCTCGAAATCCGCCTCACCAACGGCCCAACGCTGACGGCCACCGCCACGCCAGGGTTCATCCAGCCCGGCCAGAGTTCGCAATTGGAAGCCGTGTACACCGGTTCCGGCCCCATCACTTGGTCGCCAGCCGCCACGCTTTCGGATCCTATGATTGTCAATCCCGTCGTTACGCCCACTGTCACAACGGTTTACACCGTCACTGCTCCTGACACGACGGGCGATTGCCCGTTGGTGGGCAAAGTTCGGGTGGTCGTGCAGCCACCAATATGTGCCGAGCCGTACGTCTTTTTGCCCACCGGTTTTTCGCCCAATGGCGATGACGAGAATGATGCGCTACAACTTGAAGGTAACTTCATCGAGGAGACGTACTGGGCGATCTACAACCGTTGGGGGGAGAAACTTTTTGAGGCCAACTCAGCCAGCGACGCTTGGGACGGCAACTTTCGCGGCCAACTCCAGCCTGCCGAAACCTACGGTTACTACCTCCGGGTGCGCTGCGTAGGCGGCGAGGTTTTGGTGAAAAAAGGCAACATAACCTTGTTGAGATAGAGTTTGAAGTTCGGAGTTTAAAGTTTGAA
>JAYSUY010000588.1:0-4207 GCA_043718855.1 Saprospiraceae bacterium
GGAAACGGCCCCTGGGTGAGTGCCACACTGGGTGCAGCAGATTTGGGCAAAACCCACCAGTTCCGTGTCAGCGACCTACAATCAGGCAACAGGTGTTGGGGCAATGTACAGGCGAAGGACGGCCTCGGCCCTGCGATGACTTGCCAGGATTTGGCGGTCAGTTGCGCCATCAACAACCTCAGCCCCAATTATCTGTTCGACAGCCTCGGCCTTGCGGCAGCTGCTCCGGCCCCGATCGAGACTTGTGGAGGGTTTGTGGGACTGGTGAAATCTGACACAGAAACCCAGGCTCCCTGCGATTCGGCTTTCCACAAAATCGTGAACCGCCGCTGGACAGCGACCGACCCAAGCGGCAATACTTCGACTTGCAACCAGCGGATTGTGGTACTGCGCATGAAATCTGCTGACATCCAATACCCGCCAGACGCAGTGCTCAGTTGCCCCAACCCAAACATCTCGCCTGCTGCGACGGGGAAGCCAAAAGTGCTGTGGAGCGGCAAGTTGTACGACCTCGAAACTGCCACGGGCTGCAGTTTTAACGCAAGTTTTGCAGACACCACCGAGACGCTGTGCGGCGGAAGCCGAAGGCTGAAGCGCACTTGGACGGTGATCAGTTGGTGCGATGGAAATGTTCTTAAGCGTGTCCAAAACATTGATATCCAAGACTCTAATGGCCCAGCGATTGCTTGCCCCACCAACCCGGTGCTGACCACGACGGCCACCAACTGCTCTGGTGTGGTGAACCTGCCCGACGTGGTGATCACCGACGGCTGCTCGCGGCTGACGGGCATTCGGGCTTACTGGACGGCTAACGGTCTGGCCGATTCGCTGACTGGCACGCTGGTCAATTTTGCCGCCAATGACCCACTCAAATTCGACACGCTCGGCATGGTGGGCGTGGATTCTATATTTCCCGTAGGGCAAACGGTGGTGCGCTACGAGGCGACCGACGCTTGCGGAAACAAGGGCAGTTGTACCACGCTGCTGGAAGTGTGGGATCAAACGCCGCCCTCAGCAAAGTGCGACTCGACGGTGCTGGGCATCGCGCTGGATGCCGATGGTAGCGTGGATATAAAATCTCTGGATTTCGATGGCGGCTCATCCGACCTGTGTACTCCGCTCGGTTTCAAGGCATTGCGAAAATTGAACACCGGCTGCCAGGAGAATGCGCTGTTCGATGACAAGGTGTTTTTTTGCTGCGAAGACATCGGCGATACGGTGCTGGTGACGCTTCGGGTGTACGACGTGGCACTCCCGGCAGGAGGCGTTGCAGCTAATTTTGCCACAGGCCACTACTCCGTGTGTACAGCGCGAGTGCGCGTGACGGACGGACTGCCGCCGAGGTGCGTGGCCCCGCCAGATGTAACGGTGATGTGCAAGGAATTTGACCCGACGCTGGACGACTACGGCGACTTGGTGAGCCAGACTTGCCGTGTGGATTCGGTGGTGATGTCGCTCGACTCTTCGCAGTTCAACTGGCCCTGCAAAAACGGGATACTGACCCGCTATTTCCGCACCTTCGATGCGGCTGGGTTGCCCGGCTCGTCATGCTCGCAGCGCATCACGGTAAACTACGAGCAGAATTACTTTGTCCGCTTTCCTGACGACAAGATCGCCGTTGGCTGCGGTGCAGCCAACCTCTGGGGCGAGCCTACTTTTTTCGGCATTGATTGTGAGCGGATGAGCAGCACCTACACCGACGAGATTTTTACGGTGGTGCCGGATGCTTGCTACAAGATCGAGCGCACTTGGAACGTGTTCAACTCATGCAGCCACAACCCGAACCTGCCGCGCCTCGTAGTGCCCAACCCCAATCCCAGTGCCACAATCAACAGCGCTCCGAACCTACCCGGCCCTGTGGTGTCGTCGTCAGCCGACCCAGCGGTGGTGCCATTGCCCTGGACGGCGACTGTGGTGGCTCAGATTCCGGGCGCACCACCTACAGATTTCAGCACTTACTGGTCGGCCACCACCAACGGCTACAGTTACAAGCAGATCATCAAAGTGCTTGATAACCAAGACCCTGTGATCACTTCTTGCCCGCAGGGCGGTATCAGCACCGGCGACTTGACAGCCAACGACAACCTGCTGTGGAACGAAACGTACTGGTCGGATCAGGGCAACCCAGATATGCGCGAAGCCCCTGTGAACTTGAGTATTTCAGCAACGGATGCCTGTGCAGGGCCAAATCTGACGATCAAATACCTGCTGTACTTGGACTTGGATGGCAACGGAAGCAAGGAAACTGTCGTATCGTCCGCCAACCTGCCCGATCCTGGAAAGGTGAACTACAACAATGCGGGCAACGTAAATTTTACAGGCGGCACGCCGCGTACTTTTGACGAACGCCCCGTAGCAACCAACCTGAAACACCGGTTTGGGCTGCAAACCCTTCAAGCAAGCAACCACCGCACTGCTCGCGTGGTGTGGAACACCCAATCGAACCCGGTAGCCGCCGAACTGCCACAACTGCCTTACGGACAGCATAAAATCAAGTGGATAACCGAGGATGGCTGTGGCAACGAAACTACCTGCGAATACCTTTTCACCCTCACTCCCGGCCCGCTGCCCCTGATGGCCTGCGACACTTCGTTCCAAGTCGCCATCACGCCACAAAACTTTGTCAATCTGCCACTTAGCGCGGTGCTGCCAGCGGTTTTGGATTACAAATTGCCCGACCCGACGGTGGAGTTTGGCATCCGAAGAAGCGGCAGCGGTACGGGCTTTCCGGCCAACGCGAGTTCCGTGAGTTTTGGCTGCTTCGACATCGGAAACCGCACGGTGGAGGTATGGGCACGCGATCCAGAGGGCCGTACTTCCAACTGCACCCTGCCCGTTGGCGTAGTGGACCTCGAAGGCCACTGCAACAACCCCAGCCCGAAGGAGGTGGCCGGCAGCGTGAAAAACGAGTACGACGAAGGCGTGGCGCAGGTTTCGGTGAAATTGCAGTCGCCCGCACTCGCCAGCACACCTACCGTGACCACCGATGTGGCGGGGGCGTTTTTCTACAACGCCACCGTACCGGCAGGCGCTGGCTACGAACTGGTGCCGAGCAAGGACGTGGCCCCGCTCAACGGCGTATCCACCTACGATCTGGTGCTGATCAGCAAGCACATTCTGGGCCTCGAAGCCATTCCCAACCCGTACCGGCTCATCGCTGCCGACGGCAACCGCTCTGGCTCGATCACTACTTTCGACATCGTGGAGTTCCGAAAATTGATCCTCGGCATCTATCCCAAAATGCCAAACTGCCCTTCGTGGCGCTTCGTGCCCAAAAATTTTGTGTTCCCCGATCCGCTCAATCCGTTCAAAACGGTTTTCCCCGAAATCATCAGCGTACCTGCCATTTTTGCCGATAGCCTAACGCAAAATTTTGTAGCCATCAAGGTAGGCGACATGAACCGCTCTGCTATGCCCAGCGCAACTGGCGGCACCGAAGACCGGGGTGGCGTACCGATATTTTTTGATGTGGACAACCGCGCTGTACACGAAGGCGACATTTTTTCGCTGACGTTGCAAGCCGCCGAACCAACAGAAGGATATCAGTTCACACTTGAGTACCCCGGCCTTCAACTGCTTGATCTCCAGCCCGCTGCGGGCTTATCCGAGGATCACTTCGCCTTGTTTGACGATGCCCTCACAGTCTCCTGCGAGTTGCCGAAGCCCAGTACTTTCACCGCCACTTTCCGAGCAGAGCAAAGTGGCTCATTGAGCCAGATGCTCCATTTTTCAGATAGAATTACCCGCAGCGAAGCCTATCGCTCACCCCTCACTCCTCACTCCACGCCTTTGCCCGCCGAAGGAACGAAGGCGGGCTTGGCCCTGCGCTTCGGCGGCTTGTCTGCGGCTACGCCGTTTGAGTTGTATCAAAATCAGCCCAACCCATTCTCCGATGTCACCACCATCGGTTTCAGTTTGCCTGAATCCAGTATGGCCAGACTCAGCGTATACGACCAGATGGGGCGTACAGTTTACTCAGCATCAGGGACTTGGGCCAAAGGTTACCAGTCATTCAGCATCGGGAAAAGTGAAATGACGGCCAGCGGGGTGCTGTACTACCGTCTGGAAACGCCTACCCACAGCGCAGTGCGGAAGATGGTGCGGGAGTGATGCCAAACGCTGGAAGGGTTTGAAACCCTATCGATTACCCACAGAATATTCCTTTGATAATCAGGTGCGTAGCACCGGCAATATTTGTAGGCTGAGA
>JAYSUY010000589.1:0-4207 GCA_043718855.1 Saprospiraceae bacterium
CACTACCCTGGTCACCGCCTTGCTGTTGACTCGAAGTCACCGCCTCACTACCCTACTCACGGCCTTGCTGTTGGCAGGTCTTTGGCTTTCGAACTGTCGGGCAGCATGGGTTTCGTTGGCAGCGGCTGGGCTGGTGGCCGCACTGCTGCTGACCGGGCGGCGATACCGCATCAGGTGGCTGCTGGCTGCCGCCGCGCTGTGCGCGGGCGGCCTATTTTTTAGCGGAAAAACTTTTAGCGAAATAAAAACTGTAGCAGCCCGCGATGTCTCCACACTTGAGCGCCTGAACCGCTGGTCTTGCGCCCTGCGCATGGCTGATGAACGCCCCATCACCGGGTTCGGCTCCGGCACATTTCAGTTCCAATACCTTCGTTTTCAACGACCTGAACAGATGACGCGCATCAGCGCAACCAGCCCTGTGAACGAACGCAGCACAGATACCTACGGGCGGGGCGGCGGGGCGCACTCGGAATTTATGCGGGCACTGGCGGAGACGGGCTGGCCGGGGCTGGGATTCGTCATTGCTTTGCTCGTCGTTGCGTCATTCGTCATTTTTACTCGCCGTACGCTTCGGCGAAGCAAGAGCCTCGTTCCTCACTCCTCACTCCCCGCCCTTCATTGCGCACTGATAATCACTGCATTCTGTGTACACGGCGCGGTGAACGACCTGCTCCACGATGCTTGCGTAGCCGCGTGGGTATGGGGTGCTGTGGGGCATTGCAGAACGGCTTACGCTATGGCGTAATTTTTTTAGAAAAAATGTCCTCCAAGCGGTAACCAGTCGCCGCTTCCCCCAACAATACTTTTTGAAAGAAGCAGACCACTGCCACCCTGAGGGTAACAAAATACCAGCACCGGGGATATGGCGGAAATCTCGGCCTGTACCATCCAAATCCCTGACCCAAAACATGGTCAGGAACTTTAATGAGCAGGCTTTCACTTCTTGCAAACGAATTTCATCAAACACCCTCCTACCATGTTCTCCCCCACCAACATTCTCCTCGTGGCCGCCCTGTGGCTGGCCGCCATCCTTCCCTCTTTTTCTCAAGTCAGCAACGACGACTGCGCGGGTGCTGCCGCGCTCCAAATCAGCCTCGATGCTGGTTGCGATGCCAACACTTCGACACCCGGCACTACGGCAGGCGGCTCTGTTTCCGGCTTAGGCGTGTGCAGCATTCCATCCAACGATGTGTGGTACAGTTTTGTGGCCACTGGGCCAGCCCACTACATCCGTGTTTTCGAGTCGTACTACACCCTCTACCCTTGGGCCTCGGCCAGTTTTGCTTTGGAAGTGTACGATGGCAATTGCAGCAGCCCCCAGTTGCAACACGTCAACTGCAACAGCCTGAGTTACGGCTACGATGGCATCCGCTTCGGCGACCTGACACCGGGCCAAACTTACTACCTCCGAGTGGCCGGCCCTGATGGCTACGACATCAATTTCAACATCTGCGTGAGCACCCCGGCTGGGCCTCAGCCCGCCAACGATGCTTGCGCGAACGCCGTAGCACTTGCGGTAGACCCAGATGAAATCTGCGATGCTCCAGTGGCCGGAACCACCGAAAATGCCACACACTCCCCTGTTCCGTTCTGCGACTACTGTTTCCCAGACGAAGACGTGTGGTACACCTTCACCGCTACGCAAGCCAACCACGTCGTGACGCTGAGCGAGGTGCGGGGTGTTATTCAGAATGAAATTTCCACCCTGAATGTGGAGGCGTACAGCGGCACCTGCGGCAGTTTGGTTTCGATGAACCGCGCGGTTACAGCAACGGAGCAAGGTTCGCTCGCACTGAGCAACCTGAGCGCTGGGCTGACTTACCACCTGCGTGTGTCGAGGTTTGTCAACAACCCGGAGTACCCGGCCACTTTCAAGATTTGCGTGACCACACCGCCACCGCCAGCCAACGACGAGTGCGCTGGCGCGCTGCCGATCTTGCCCGATGCGGGCCTGGGCTGCAATGGGCAAGTGAGTGGCTCGCTTTACGGCGCGACGGCTTCCGGCACTGATTGTCAGGCAAGTATGGTGAACGACGTGTGGTACCAGTTCACGGCCACCAGCACCGCCCACCGGCTTGTGGTATCACAATCTGGCGATGCCTACGGCTTGGAGGTGTACGGCGGCGACTGCGACAACTTGGCGTCGCTGGCTTGCGCACAGGTGGGCACGGGGCTTTCGCTGGGCAACATGATCATCGGCGCGACGTACTACCTGCGCGTGTTCAGCGCGACGTACCAGAACTTCGATTTTACGGCTTGCATCATGACTTTGCCGCCCCAGCCCACGAACGCGGACTGTGCGATGGCCACAACGCTGACTTCCAAGCCCATGCCCAAGTGTACGGCTCCCACGCTGGGCAGCACGGCAGGAGTTGTTTCGGAAGAGACAACCAACTGCTTCACAGGCAAAGACTTGTGGTACAATTTTACCGCGACGCATACCACCCATGTGCTGCGAGTGAACGATGTGCAACACTTGTTTGGCTACAGTGCTGAGTGGTGGATCGAGTTGTACGAGGGCAACGACTGCGACAACTTGAACCCGTTGAACTGCTACAGCAACCCCGGTACAGTGTACTTGAACCAACTGACCATCGGAAAAACTTACCGCCTCCGTTGGGGGAGCGCGGCCAACTCAGCGCATTCCTTCCAAATTTGCCTCAGCCATTTCCCCCCACCCGCCAACGACGAATGCTCAGGTGCCCGCTCCCTCACGGTGCATGGCGACCTGAATTGTTACTATCAAACCCTTGGTCATACGGCAGGCAGCACAGCGGGACAACCTGCTGGCTGCCTCCAAAATGGCACCGATATATGGTACCGTTTCACCGCTATACAGACCACGCAGCGGTTGGTGGTGAGCAATGTGCAGGCCCTTGACGGCAGCGGTTTTTTGCCCTTGACAGCCGAACTGCTCGGAGGTACTTGCGGCAACCTGAACAGCCTGTACTGCTGGCCCGACATCGCTTCCGACCCCAAAACGCTGCACATCGGCGGCCTCACGCCGGGCCAGACTTACTACCTACGCTTCGCCAATCCCGACGGCATACCCCTGCGCTTCGATGTGTGTGTGCTCACGCCGCCACCGCCACCTGCCAACGACCAATGCACCAAGGCTACGGTGCTGACACCCGAACCCGAAGGCAACTGCACCCATACTTTCGGAGATACGGAATATGCCACGCCTACGCCCGGTTTGACCTTGCCGACCGAAGCAGCCGAAGGCGATGTTTGGTACACGTTCACGGCCAACCAAGCCAACCATAACTTGCTGTTGGATAACGTACACAGCAGCTCCAATTTCTACTACGGCAGGGCTATTGTGGAGGTGTACTCGTCGGCTTGCGGCACGTTCAGCAAGTTTTTTGAGCAAACGATCCAGCAGTCCGGCACTGTCCGACTGACCAACCTGACACCCGGTGCAGTCTACCACGTTCGCATTTTTCCAGAAAATGACGCGAGCGTCCGGTTCAGCATCTGCATCAACTCGCCACTGCCGCCCGCCAACGACGAGTGCGCGGACGCGCTGCCGCTGCCCATCAACACCGGCCCCTATTGCTACAACTACCTGACAGCCAACACCTCCGGTGCCACACAGTCGCTGCCCGGTTGCGACGGCAAAGCCGACAACGACATTTGGTACACGTTCAAGGCCACCGATGTGACGTACCGGTTTGACGTGCAGACTGTCTACGACGAGCCTGGCGGCATCGAGGTGCTGGCTGGCGATTGTGGCCAACTCGCTTCGCTCGCCTGCTGGGAAATATCCGCCACAACCCGCATTTTTCAGCAGAGCGGCTTCACACCCGGCACGACGTACTACCTGCGGGTATGGAGCAAGCCGAACTTGGCGCAGCAGTGGGCGATCTGCGCACGGGCTTTGCCCGCCCCACCTGCCAACGACGACTGCGCCAACGCCACGCCGCTGCTTGTAAATGCCGCGCTGCCCTGCGACGCGCCTACGCTGGGCACTACGCTGAGCGCTTCGCCTTCGCCGCTATCTGGTTGTACGGGCCATGTGGTGCAGGATGTGTGGTACACGTTTGTCGCCACGAGTGTTTCCAACTTGTTGGAAATCAATGTTAACACAACTTATTTTGGAGGAAACCAAGCCGTAGGCGCGGAGTTGCTTATAGGTGGCTGCGGCAACGGGAGCCGCATATTTTGCGAAAATTACCCCAATGTGCGGCCACAGACTGTGCTGCCC
>JAYSUY010000590.1:0-1556 GCA_043718855.1 Saprospiraceae bacterium
TCCTTTTTAGGGGAGGGGTCGGGGGTGGGGTTGACACGGACGAGTAAGTTTTTGTCAAAACTTTGCCCGAACACTTGGCTGAACCGAAAATCAAAAATAACTTTGCATCTCAAAGTATTTTCCAAGCAACTCAGCAACTCAACAATGACCCACACCACCACCCGCCTCTTGGCCGTCCTACTGGCCGTTTTCGCATTCGACTTTCTTTTTTGGGAAGAAAAAATGGGACTGAACACCCTGATTTTCACCGCCGTATGGCTCGCTGCGCTGCTGTGGGGTTTTCCCGAAAGCCGCAGTTCGCGCCGCTTCCAAGCGGTGGCGGGCGGCATGCTGCTGGCTGCCGCAATGGTGACTTGGCACAACTCCGGGGCGGCCAAACTGGCTTGGATGGTGTCGGCGATGTGCGCGGCGGGCTTCGCGCAGGAGCGGCAGATGCGGTTTGTGCTGTACGCGCTGATGCAGTACCTGCGGTCGTTTTTTTTCGCGCTCGGCTCGGTGTTCGGTGCGCTGACGAGCGGCGACTCCGACCGGCAGCGCAGGGTGCGCAGCATTCGGCGCGGCATCGGCATGGGCTGCTTGCCGCTGTTGGTGGTGGCCGTTTTTTACGGCTTTTACCTTGTGGCCAACCCCAAGTTTGCCGAACTTTCCGGGCAGTTTTGGGAGCAGGTGGGGCGGCTGTTTTCGTTTGATATTTCTCTCGCACACCTGTTTTTCGTGGCGTTCGCACTGTTCGTGTGCGGCGGTGCGATTTTGCACAAATCGGCTGAATGGAATGAGCCAACCCACGATTTTCTGCTTCGGGTGCGCCGCAAATTTGACCGCACTTACTCCACCGTGTTCCCGGTGCTGGCGCTGCGGCGCGAGTACCAGCAGTCCATCCTGCTGCTCATCATGCTGAACGCGCTGCTGTTTTTGGTCAACCTCACGGATGTCCGCTACGTCTGGTTTGGCTTCGATGCGGAGGTGCAGAGCGACCTCAAATCTTACGTCCACGTCGGCACCTACGCACTCATCGCTTCAATTCTGGTGGCGATGGGTGTGCTGTTCCACATTTTCCGGCGCAACCTCAATTTTTACCCCAACAACTTGCTGCTCAAGCGTTTGGCTGCCGCTTGGCTCATCCAAAATGCGGTGCTGGCGGCTTCGGTGGCGGTGCGCAACTGGCGGTATGTGGATTTTCACGGCCTCGCCTACAAGCGCATCGGGGTGTTCCTGTTCCTGCTGCTGGTGTTCGTCGGCTTGGTCACACTGTGGCTGCGCATCCGCGACCGGCGCAACGGTTTTTGGCTCTGGCACTGGAACGGCTGGGCGCTCTACGCACTCCTGCTGCTCAACGCTTGCGTGGGTTGGGACGTGCTGATCACGAGCTACAACCTATCGGGCCGACCGCGCAGTACGGTGGATGTGCAGCACATGATCCACGAGATGTCGAGCAAAAACCTGTACGTTTTGGAGGAAAATATGGAGCAGTTGGAGGGCGTGGAAGCGTATCCGCGCATCGGCGCGGAGCAAATCCGCATCGCCGTGACCCGGAAGCGGGAGGATTTCGAGCGCGA